>JBFHGV010000006.1:0-18823 GCA_041582955.1 Arenibacter sp. | reverse complement strand
TGCCCAAAGATATATTGGCAAGTCCGTATAGGTAATTCGCCAAACCGTCATAGGTATCTACTGCCAAGGCCTTTTTGGAGAATTCCAATGCCATTGGCCAATCTTCCGATCGGTAGTAACTCAATCCCAATCTGCTCAAGGTAGGGACATGGGTAGCTTCTTTTTCATAGCTTTTCAAATAAGTTTCATGGGCTTCGGCATACCTCCGTTGTTTTTCCAGTTCCAATCCCTTTACATACAGTCCATAGGCAGATTCCCAATCGAATGGTGTTTCCGATTTATACGGACGATCTAGAAGAGCCAAAGCTTCATCGGAATTGTAGGTCAATAGATTATTTCCCAGAACCACTTGGATTTCCTGATCCTCTTCAATGGTCAAGGTCTCTGAATAAAGGTCTAGCGTGCTTAGCTGCAGATCCCTTTTAAAATGCGCTTTAGCTCCTGTACGGACTTCCATATAAGTGTCCAAGGGCTGAAGGGCACTTAAGCGAATTTCAACACTTGTTCCCTTTCTCATCACATTAAGCACCCCATATTCAGAGGCTGCCACCATCCCTTTGATCCCTTTAAGGGGAAACCATAGTTCCTTGGCTATATCCACATCATAGGGCATAAATTCGCTATGCTTGAATGGCGTAAAGGTGCTGCTGTTGGCGGCTTGGTTAAAGAGTTTTCCGGACTGATATTCTATATATTGTCCATTGGAATCGGTCAGCAGGTCTTCCCATATCATCCCTTGATCGGACAATCCCCATATCCAAATCTTCTTACCGGGCTTCTCCTCATAATTGGCATAATGCCCGAACCCAAAATCATCTTCGTGCCAGTAACCACCAAAATAGTCCGCATAACTATCTATTATATGGTACGACTTGTAGATTCCAAAATCGTTGTTTTCATATTTTGAAATATCCCTGCCAGAATCTAGGGGCCAATCCCCCAATTCTCCTCCATGACCTATCCTTTTGTTACCGGGGTAGATAAACTCCAGATTACCATCTGCTTTGGCCGCGGCATTCATCCAATGGTAATACGTTACCGGAACCTCGCTGGTGTTTGCCCATGTGGCGGTGGTTTCAAAATAGGCCCTGTCCGGGTGCAGTTTTATTTCCACGTTCCATTTGGTCCTGGAGGGCAGGTCCAGTGCACCGACCACACAGGATACACTTCCATCAGGATATTCCTTTAACGCGTAATCCACGGGGGTGGCACAGGTGGGGATATGTCCGATATCCCCAAAATTGTATTCCAATCCACCAGAGGTCCATGCTCCACGCATAGCTACATCCCTGAATTTTACTACCTCGTTAAAATACATGAATTCCTTTCCAGTGGATTTTTCTATGGCTCCCCATATCTTCCCCCCTACTTCCGGGGATACATAGACTTTGATATGGTCATTCTCCAACACCACCATTTTCCAATCACGATACTCCCCTTGGTCCGTATAACCGTCAAAACGAAAATAGGGATAGATACGGTTAATATTGGCCACAGGATCGGGGTCTCCAAACATATAGGTTTTCATGTTCAAATTTTCTTCCCGAACAGTTGCTTTTTGGGAATATAAGGCCTGCATTATAAAAAGTATAAAAAAAAGTAAATTCAAAAATTTCATGTTATTGTGATAGTTAACTCCTTATAAATGTCAATTTATGTAGCGCTATTACACGCTCTTTGTGACTTTGTTATTTCACTTACATTTAATAATACTCTGGAGACCATAGAAATCGAATAAGATATTCTGAATACACTCATTTAGAACATCCAAATGTCATTAATATTTACCCAGACTGCCATCCAGGTTTAAAACCTTCCCAGCATTCAAATCAAAACGAATTACCTCCTTATGATAGCGAATTTTAACAGTTTGATTATGATCAGATTTTAACACTAGCTTGTTTAGTTTGCCATGCGACCATTCAATATCCACTTCTATTCCCCCACGAGCTTTCAAGCCAGAAATCTTTCCTGTGGGCCATGCTTTTGGGACTGCAGGTAATATGTGAATTTCTCCTGAATGCGATTGTAAAAGCATTTCAGCCATTCCTGCCGTAGCCCCCATATTCCCGTCTAACTGAAAAGGAGGATGTGTAGAAAATAAATTATTATATACACCTCCGCCATCTACCATATTTACACCATCAACCTGGGTTAGCTGCATGGCTCTATTGAGCAGTTTGTAGGAACGATCGCCATCTAACAAGCGTGCCCAAAAATTGATCTTCCAACCAATGGACCATCCTGTACCGTCATCTCCTCTGGCATTTAGGGATACTCTGGCCGCATCAACCAAATCCGGTGTTCTAACTGTGTTTACTTGAGTTCCCGGATATAAAGCGTACAGATGGGACACATGGCGATGTTTATTTGTAGGGTCATCAACGTCTTCCTTCCATTCTTGTAATTGCCCCCATTTTCCAATTTTTAATGGTAATAGCTTTGATTTTGCGGCAGCCAACTTTTCTTTAAATCGGTTGTCCACTCCTAGCTCTTCACAAGCCTTGATTGAGTTAGTGAAAATATCCCAAGCAATCTCGATGTCCATATAGGCCCCAGTGGAAATCCCACCATGTTCCGGAGAATATGAAGGAGAGGAAACCAAAAACCCGTCTTCATCTTTCGTAAGGTAATCCAACCAAAATTGGGCAGCCTCCTTCATTATAGGATAACCTTTAACTTTTAGATAATTACGGTCTCCCGAAAACTCGTAATGTTCCCACACATGTCGGCCATACCAAGCTGCACCACCCGGAAAAAACCCCCAAGGAAATCCCCATCCTGGAGCGGTATAGCCAAATGGATTGTTCATGGTATTGACTATCCATCCATCAGCATTAAAAAAATCTTTAGCCGATTTACGGCCTGGAGGCCTTAGCCTATCTATGTATTCTATAAGTGGTTCATGGCATTCGGATAAATTGGTGACCTCCGCGGGCCAATAGATCATTTGTATGTTGATATTGGCGTGGTAATCACTGGCCCAAGGAGGGTTTCCCATATTGTTCCACTTTCCTTGTAAATTAGCAGGCATGGTCCCGGGACGGGAACTACTGATAAGCAAGTATCTCCCGTATTGAAAGTACAAACTTTCCAAGGTGTGATCCTCTTCCCCATTTGCGTACAGCCTCAGCCTTTCATCTGTGGGTATATTATCTTTATCCGCACCATCCAAAGTGAAATTTACTCGCGAAAATAAATTGGAATAATCCGTTATATGTTCCGACAAAAGCACGTCGTACCCCTTACATAAAACTATCTCAATTGTTTTTTTGTTCAACTCCTTATACTTTCTACCTGAATAATGTGGATATTCATTTATATAATCGGTAGAAGCGGTTAGGTACAATGTGAGGGTATTGGCAGCTTTCACAGTCAATTTCCCATCAATAAAAGGAAGGATTTTTCCATCAGATTCTACAACTAGCCTACTTTCAAATCCCATCCCATTGTTTTCAAGATACCCAGACATTATAAGCTGTCCGCCTTTGAACGCCATGTCCACATTTTTATGTTCGGTTGTTTGTCTAAGGACGTAGTCAATCCCTTCTGGCTTATCATTGTGAAAACGGAAAACCAATGTTCTACTGGGGTAATTAGCAAAGTATTCCCGTTTATGATGAACACCATCATTCATATATTCAACGCTGGCAACCCCTTTATCAATATTAAGTTCCCTACGGTAGTTACTTACTGTTCCTGATGATTCAGGTCGTACATAAAGATCTCCAAATGGTTGATACGCCCCATAACCTTCCCATTCACTATTTCCTTTATCTGCTTTGATTACACCCGTGAGTTCCCTGTTCGCAAGTTGGTGCGCCTCTTCGTATTTTCCCACGTCGAGCAGTCTTCTAACCTCGGGTAAGTGCTTATGGGCACCTTCCTTGTTTCCACCATTATATTCGTTCCACTCCCCCTTTCCCCCAGTCCAAAGGGTCTCTTCATTAAATTGGATATGTTCCTCTTCTACTCCTCCAAAAAGCATGGCCCCCAAGTACCCATTACCAATAGGCAAGGCTTCCTTCATCCAGGAATTGGCCGGTTGTTTATACCATAGTTTCTGATCTTTCGATTCCTGCCCAAATGAAAATACGGCATTTAGGAAAATAACAAATATGGTTAGAAGAAAAGTACATGTCGTTCTTTTTAAATTGCTGAATATCATATTAATTTACAGTTAATTATATTGACCTATGGCGGTTATTTTTTTATAAGAGTTATATTATCGTCAACTTCTGTTTCAAAAGTCAAGATATTTCCTTCTTTTTGATGTTTAGCAGAACTTTCAAAGCTATCCGTAAAGGGGTTTTGAACTTTTAGGGTACCACCTTTTAGGGATTTGATCTCTACTTTTTGAACCTCACCTGATTTCATTTGCGCTGAGACCAAAAAAGCGCCTTCAGTTCTTAGTTGATCAAATCCCACATTTTTCCAGTTTTCGGGAATGGCCGGAAAGATCTTTACCACACTGGTATGACTTTGAATTAGCATTTCTTGTATACCGGCTGCGAAGGCGAAATTCCCTTCTAACGTAAAAGGCCTATAGGTAAAATTGGATTTTCCAGTTCCCGATTGATCTCCATTTACATGAAAACTATTTGGAAGTACGAACGAAGTAGCAAAATCCTTAAGAGCCTCGGCCGCTCCTTCTCCGTCCAGAGCCCTTGCCTTAATATTCCCCAACCAACTAAAAGAGTACCCTGTCCATTGACTACTACCTATAGCCTCTAAATTTTCAATGGTTTTCTGAATTATCTCCATATCTTCCTCCCCATTGGAAGGGTCTATTAATCCAAGTGGATGAATGGCCATTAAATGTGAAAAGTGACGGTGTGATTCCTGATAAGGTAAATTAGGTGAGAACATAAGTCCGCTATCATCCACAGCATAATCCGGCCATGCTTTCAAATCGTTCTTCCATTTTAGGGCTTCTTCCTTAAGGCCTAGCTCCAATGCAAGTTCTGCCGCGTGCAAATACGTCCATCTGACAAGTGACAGATCAAAATTGGTCATTTCTCCAAACCAAGCTTCACGCGAATTGTTATGGATTTCCGGGCTTGAGCTCAAAGGGAGCTTTCTTTTGCCATCATCGCCTAAAACGGACAGTTCATTGAAATGTACTGCCACCTCCTTGATCCAGGGATAAGCTTCCTCTTTCAGAAAATCACGATCCATACTATAGCGCCAATGCCAATATAAATGCTGACCCAGCCATGCCCCTACCGTTGGACCAAAAGAATATTGTATCCATCCTCCCATTGGTTCCCCTGTCAATGTTGTAACCCCAGGCACATTGAGACCATTTGTACCGTAAAATTGTCTGGTAAATTTCTTAAACGTAGGTTTATACTCAATTAGCCAATCTATAAAACCCTGTTCCAAATCCAAATGATTTCCAGAATAGGTAGGCCAATAACTAAGCTGTGTATTTAAGTCATGATGAAAGTCCCCTTTCCATGGTGGAAGTTTTCCATTATCGGCAGTCCAAACACTCTGTAAGGATATTGGCGCAGCCCCTTGTCGGGCGGCAGATCCCAATTTGTACATTTCCATGTACCACTGATTCTGTAATATGGTATCGGGAATAGAAACACTAGATCGATTCCAAAATCTATACCACCATGATAAATGTGTCTCCATTGTATCTCCAAAATCCTTTAAAAAGGAATCCTCTACTATTTCTGTTGCTGGTGTTACAGTTTCATCATTTGTTATTCGGGAACTAATACTCCAACTTCCCACAAGAGAGTCCAATCTGTTCTCCCATTTCGTATACACTTGAAATTTAAACTCGTCCCACCCTGTTTGATCATAGGTTATGGAATTGTCTTTATATAAAACCGTTCCTTCCTTATACCCCAATCTCCTGAGGTCTTGACCACTAACGGGATCGACCTCTGTGGATTCCTTAGCATCGAAATATGGAGGAGGCACAATAGTTGGGTGAATAGGTGTTGCTAAATTTTCAAATTGATACCAACCTATGGGTTCTGTGGCATGCACAAAAGTTTTTAGAATTGTTCCATTTTTCCATTCAACAGTACAAGTAGCAGTTGCTAGGTTAAGCTTAACGTTCTTAATTTCCCCAAGCGCGCTGATATCAAACTCTATTGCCCCACCTGGTATCTTGGACGGCGCAGGTGAGTTATCATAAGGGGCATCATATTTATCTTGAACATTTTTATAGGTTTCGTTTTTCCATTGATCATGCACCCACTTAAAGTCGAAATCCAGAAAATTCAAATTTTCCATGGGACGCAGATCCCAAAGGTCCGAGCGATCAAGTGAAAATCTAAGCTTTCCATCATTTTGCCATACCAATGCTCCCAGAATGGCGTTTCCCAATGGTATTCCTTCATCCCAAGTAGTTGCCAACCCATCAAACTCCAGCTCGTAATCGGGAAGTCTGTCGGGCTTAGCAGTTCTTTGCCGGTCTTCGGTACAGGAAGTTAATAAGGCCAAAGTCATTAGGCAATTTATAATTGTATTTAATGTCATCTTTCTAAGCATCTCTTAGTTTTACTATTCAACAATAAATAGCCAGCCTTTGGTTGGCTCGATTGGAAATTCTTCATCTATTGAAAATGTTTTTTCGGGTTGGAAATCCTCAATTTTAGGAGCGATAATTCGAACCTTACCTTTATCTAACCCTACAGCTTGCCAATCTATATTCAACTTTACATCTACGGTTTCTTTTGCCCAACTTGCCACCGATATTAAAACCTTACCATCTTTTATATAAGCTGTGGCTTTTACATCGGGATTGGTGGTGCTTACCACAGTATTTTTCTCCCAATAACCTATCATCTTGGCATCGGCAATCCCAAATCGGTCCCACACCTTCCAAATATTTCGAGGGTCGCAGGATACACCCTCTGTGAACCATGGATATCGAACTGTCATGCCATAGACCATACCGCGCCATGGGTTGCCACCTGCGTGCAGCATATCGCCCATGTGCCCGAAAGGGATACCGGATACTTCCACTAGCCAATTTTCAGGGGGCATTGCATCATAATGAAATGATTCCCCGAACCACAATTTATCTAAATATGGGAAAAACTCTGCATATTGGTTGGCCGGGCCTTTAGAAAATCCAGTATTGGAATGAAGATCGATCATAGACCCGGGCTTCTCCCTGTCCAAGATTTTGCGCATCCGTTTTAAGATTCGTCTATCGTAAGTAACATCATCCAGATATAAACCGTCTATATCCATATTTTGCAACAACCAAGAAAGACCTTCCAAATAATAATTATACCAACGTGAATCCCCTGGAGCATTTATTATTGACGCATCAATACCATTTTCCAATGGAGAATACCATTGTGTATTATAATCGGTGACCAAATGCTCTTGCAACCAAGGGTATCCACCCCCTTTTCCAGTTCCAAGAATTTCGTTGCCCAAACTTCTCAACGCCCATATTTCAGTGGCGTGGTTGGACAATTCCCTTATGGTATAATAAATCTTCACCTTAAGGTCCTTCTCATGCATTTCATCTACAAAACCGCGCATTTCCTTAGTGTTGATAAAAGGATAATTGATGAAGGGATTGTATTTATTGGCATGATGGACATTGATGATTTTCACCCCATCCGTTATCTCTTCCTCTTTTGGTTTGGGAGCCAAACCGTTATGGTAATATCTATTTGTAAACTGTGCCTTGCTGTCTACTTCCTTGACGGGTGTAATCAAAAAAGATAGTTCAAAAACCAATTCCTCTCCTTTCGTAAATGTCCGTTTTCCCGAAAATACCGTTGCAATGGTTTCTTCTTCTTTTTTCTCTATAGAGAATCCACCCTTACCATCATTATTCCAACTTTTGGCGGGTTCTGGCTTATAAAGATTTAATAATGGACCATGGTACTCCCCTCCACGTAGCTCAACATGCAAACCTCCATAGGTGTTTCCTACCCAAAAACTATCTTGGGGCCCACTCCATTTCGCTCGGTGTTGCCTAGGGACTTTTGTTCCCGGTAATCCCATACCCATCATATACTCCGCTACAGAGGACTGAAAGGGTATCTGTAATTTAATGTCTTCTAGGTTAACATCCGATTGGGCAAGTAATTTTATCTTATAATTAATATGCCCATCAAATTCTAAAGTGGATTCTGTTTGAATATCAAAATGCTGGGTATTCGATGAATATTTATTTACCGCTACTCCCGATTTGCTGATTTTGGATAATCGTTTTTCATTCTTAATATGCTCCCCATCCAAAACAAACTTAATTGGACCGGCTAATATTTCCGTGTCCCAAGCCTTTATGGAGGTCGGTAGCCCACCGTCACCGTATTCGATATTTTTACCCAAGAGCTTCACGGTATTGTCTTTCATATCCGTGCCAATGGGTGTATATGAAACAGTAGGCTCATCATCGATCCCAATGGTAGAATTTAACCAGCGTAACCTAGAGTGTCTCCATGGTTCATCATCACCACGATTAGCAATTATTTCATCATCTATATTTAATTCAACAGTGATGATTTGGTCAATTTGACCATCGGCTTTTACCGTTATATTCGCGGTATAGCGACCCGCCTTGGTATCTTTTGGAATATCTACCCCAACCCATAATGGCTGTACCTTTCCCTTAGCTACATCAACTTTCTTTGTAAAGGGGTTTCCATAAGGATCTACTCCATGGGTATTAAAACAAGTAAAAACACTTTCCGACAACAGGTTTCCACTAGACGATTTCAGGCTAGAGAATTCCAATTCAATATTATTCACCGCCTTTTTGGCAGCATAGACACCTATCTGAAAAGTATAGTATTCATGCCTTTTAGCACTTCCTTCAAAATGGTGTCCGATTCCATTCTTAATCCATTTCAAAGGCAGGTTATCCCGCATTTTGATTGGATTTTTTCTATCCTCACCAATAACAATGTAATCTGATTCTGCTTTACTAACAAATCGTTCTAATTCTTCTTGAGTCGCTACAACCTCCATGGGGTAGAAGGAATCAAATTCCGTTCTCGCCTGTAATTCTAAACAAGTGGCTTTAGGCAACCTGCGTAGTATTCTTTCATTACCAAGCCTATTATCTGCGACCCACTGGGGATCAGGTGATTTTTCCTGATCAAGGTATCCGTACCTATAATACCCCCATTCCAGATCTGGTTTAAAAGGCAGGTAATAAAAGTAGTAATCCCCCTTTTCTGCTGGACCAAATACCAAGTCACATTTTTCGTTATTAACTTCTAATCGATGAATATTTTCAATGGTATCCCCTGTTTTGGCATTGACTATGACAAACCTTCGCTTCTCGATTGATTCGTCATGGCGCCTCCAATTAAATTTCAGTTTAACAGCTTCCGCTTTCTTGGGCACTTCGAATATGGCTCTATGATTTCCCAGGCCTGCCTCCCATGGGATTTCGGCAATGCTATATTTTACTTCGGACTGTGAGTAGCCTAAAAAACAAAAAACATTAACAAGGATAATAAATATTAATTGCCTGGAATGTATAGGAATAAAACTCTTTATATTTTTCATTTATTAAGATTAGTATTTGAAATTTCATTTAGATTCAATAGAGCATTTGAGGATTCATTGCTTAACTTTCCTTTCCCCTGTATGATCTACCCCCTTAGAACGTTCCAAGGCTATCATCGCCGTTGGCCGGAAATTCGTGATAATGGCACGCCTGTTATCGTCCGTAGAATTACCCCTGCTGTAATGCAACGTACCACCTTGGTGAAAAACACATGATCCAGGAGTCAATTCTATACACATGGAATTTTCCTCGCTCTCCTCGCATTTAAGAGCCCCTTTGTTGCCCGTCTGCTCATGTTGCAACAATTCGGAGAGGTGAGATTTTGGGGTGTACCACATACAGCCGTTCTCCTTATAGGCATGATCAATGGCCACCCAGCAGCTTGCTGCGCGTTTATCGGGCATATCGATCCAATAGGCTGCATCTTGATGCCATGGGGTTATAGTATTGGTATTTGGGGCTTTATTGATTAGCATATCAAAGTCCAGTGCTATATCATCGCCCATCAGTTCTTGGGCCATTTTTAAGGTCTTAATATGCAGTACCTTTTCCAAAAGTTCCGGAACCAACTTACTGGGAACCATAATTTGCGTGATGTTTTCCTTAGTAGTATCATCTGATCCCGATAGATCGGACCGGTAATTAGAGGCATCGATTCTATTGTCCAAAAATGAATTATAGAGGTTACTATAGTAAGTTACCTCTGCCTCATTCAATAAATTTTCAATGACCAGATATCCCTCGTCCTCGAAAAAAGTTTTTTGCTGTGTAGATATTAATTTCATAATCGCTTTTATTTGTTACTATAAACAATATTCCTGCCTGGCAATTGCCGATACCACTGCTGTTTTATTCTTCAAGAATTAAAATCACTTTCCCTTTTGCTTGTGATTCACCCTGATTTCCATCTATTGTTACTTTCAGGGATGCACCGTTATTTGCTCTAACTCCTTCTGGCATCTCCAGGGAATATATACCGGTAGAATTCGCTTTATTCAGAAGACTTTCATGTGAGCTTTTATATATCGGCTTACCATCGGCAATCAACGTTACCTCTTTTATATTCACAGCCGACTTCCCACTGGTATAAATGAATTTAATTTCTTTAATTTTAGGCAAATGCACTCTTTTAATGGGCCATTCCATGGAATTATCCCTTGAAGACCAGTCACCCACAACAATATCATCTTCTTTCACTATTATGGGAATAGGTCGTTCAATAGCTTGTTTCACCAACTGTCTAGCCGTTTCCAATGGATCTTCAAAAGGATCTATTTTACTAACCCCTTTTTTCTTTACCCAAGCATCTTCAAACGCTCTATTATCATATGTTTCGTTTAATCGTAAACTTTCCAATTTACCTGCCATTCTTTCACGATAATAATCACGGATAAGACCTCCCCACATTCTAGCGGCATAATCATTAACACCTAATTTTAATTTAGGTGGACCCCATACCGTCAGTATTCTTCTTGCATCCTCCTCATACTTATCCTGCTGCTTTGTATCCTTACTTGTTGCTCTGGCAAAGTCGATCCACCTTTGTAAATTTAATGTCGGATGGTTTTCTAACAATCTATCCGCATCAGTTAGTAATTGTAAGGCCCATTCACCAGCCATATCCCGAGTTTCAAAGTCTAAATTTTGATGCGCATTATATGCATAACCAAACCAGTCTTCAGCCTTATGGCATAAAACAGTTGCTGAAAACTCAAGAGCATCGGCTTTATAAAGTTCGGAATCCTTCAATTCGTCCGAACAGGAAAGGAATTTTTCTATAGCATCAAAAATACGGGCATCTTTGTTTATGGTACCTATAGACCACGAGCCACTATCTCCTTGAAACCCAAAGCGTGGATGATCCGTCATAGTTCCGTAACTGGTTTTTCTAAGTAGCTGCCATGCTTCTGCCATTGCTGTCGGACAGGCTCCGTAGCGGGCCTTGGAATAATCATTATACCATTTATCCAAATCGATGGCCTCTGTTGTCCATGCCATATCGGACACTAGTTCGAAGGTAACTTCGTTATTTTCGATACCCTCAGGGGCAAAACCGAAACCGGAATTACTCTTATTATATGGGGATCTTAAAAGTTCAATTGGGTTTGTGGCATAATAATCATGAACACCTGTATGGCCGGTTTTGCCCCCGCTATTTAGCATAAAACCATAAACCCAAGGTTTGTTATTATATCCTTCGAATACTTCATAGTTAAAACCGTTTTTATAAGCTATACCGTTATACTCATAAGCATAATCGAGAATCATCAATTTGTCATCAGGAATTTTACTGAAAAGTGCATTGGCTGTTTCCTTGTTCCAGATATTTCTTTGGTATGTGAACATCCATCCCTGTACTACCCAAACGGCATCCGTGTTTCCTGATTTAAGTGACTCATAGATAGAACTTCCATAATCAGCTAAAAGTTCGATTACCGGTCTATCCGTTTTTGGAAGGTCCATTTCATTGAAACTGTCGGCTAGATAGTATTTGCCTTTTCCAAATTCACTTTCCCACTCCTCTATAAAAAGCTTTCCTATCTTTTCAAATAAGGGTGTTTTCGGACTAATGAGGTAAGCTTTATACTTTTCCGGAAAACCACCCCAACTTACTGGTAAAAGCTCATTTTCGGAATATAGTCTACTAATACCCTTAGGCACAAAACCAGCAAAGGCCGGCAGGATAGGATTCATGGAAAGTTCTTTCATCCTATTTAATATTTTGTGCTGAAGTGCTATTTGACCATTACGCCATTCTTCCGTCAACAATTCACCACCAAGACCATTTATATTTCCCATACGTTGCCATGGCAATAGTGATGGAGCCGTATAAAACTCATTAATTTCGTCCTGTGTTAACCCTAATTTTTTCCATACGCGTGTAGCGATTGCTTCATTGGCTACCAACGCCAAAGGGAAGTTCATTCCTCGTAAGGCCATCCAATCAATTTCCTTTTCCCACCTTTCCCAATTCCAGTACGGCGTAGTATAACCGAAAGCACAAACATTCATATAATATCTATTCTTGTATGGAGAAGTATTTGTCCTTTCTATTTCAGGCAATTCCGCAGGAATATTTATATTTTCGCCAGACCAACTTATCATGGAATTGGTGGCATATTTCAAGTAATCATAAGCTCCTCTGGTCAATGCTGTAGGTGCATTGGCACTTACTATAACCTTATTGTTTTTCACTTGCACAACATAGGTATCCAAGGTGTCGTTCTCTGTGTAATTAAAGATAAACTTTGAAGCTTCTTCCTTTCCTAAAACTCTATTAAGTACATCTTGGGCCGCCGATTCTTCAGGACTTTGGCAACTATTTAAGTTACAAGAACCTATCATAAGAAGAATCGAAATAATATATAATCTTAACATCTAGATAATCATTTAAATTTTAGCTATTGAGTGTTTGGTAAATGTAACAGCAGTGCCCTAGAATTTCCTTACGTACAAAATTGTTAATTTCCCACTGGTTCCGCATTGGTGATTTAGTATTGGGATAATACAACGAATAGGGATGAGGGCCGTATTCAGGTACAATGGTCATATATTCACGTTCAGTCGCTATGGCATTTTTCAACATGTCCCCCCACCATTTTAGGAATAAATCCAGTTCATTTTTATTATTTTCATCCCTTGGATCGATTACTTGCGGAGTTTGCGCGGAACCTACCCGAGCATGGATATGGTAGGTATGCTTAATTGCCTTTTGGATAGCTATTGTTTGATTTTCCAACATAGATTCTGCAACACAACACCAATGTGAAAAGTCCGAAGTCAGTTTTATAAAGGGGTATTCCTCCAAATAGGGCAGACAAGTGTGAGCTGCAAATGAGAATCGGGAACGATGAGTTTCATGTGTAATAGCAACTCCTGTCTCCTCTTCAATTGAATGAGCCATTTCCAATAATTTGGCATTTTGGGCGTAACTATAAAAATCCATCCCTGTATGAGAGTTAATCAATAAGGGCTTGGCTTCGGCTAGGTTATACAAATGTCTTTTTAGGTTATCCTGATGTTTTGTAAAATTGACTTCCTTGGTTTCCCAATGTTGGGCAACAAAATCCAATTCGAAATCCTTTAACAGACAGCAAATTTTTTTTTTCTGCAGAAGGTTAATAGGCAGGTCCATTTCCACACCGTGGTAGCCAGCTTCTTTCACTTTACCTAAGAAAGCAGGCCAATCAAGTTCCGAACTTCCCCAACGTGGATAAATAAATTTTAAATGCATGCACTAATTATTCTTATCGAGCTTTTACTGATAATTAATTATTCTGAACATTAATTAATTTAATAATCATAAGAATATTTTGATTAAAGAAACCCCGCCCTCAAACTAACTAATCAACTAACTCTTTGGAGCGGGGAATTCCTATAATCTTAAGTAATTCAGTTAATAACCTGTATTTTGCTTTAATTTGGGGTTGTTGATCAATTCAAAATCAGGAATTGGCCAGACGTAATCCCTAGGAGCTGTAAATGTCCGGTCCTCCAGTGGCACAATTCCAACTGCTGGTTCATTCATGGTTTCATCCAACAATTTCCACCTATGGTAGTCATAATAAAGAATTCCCTCTGCCGCCAATTCAATAATCCTTTCCCTACGTATTATATCCCGAAAGGTTTCTTTAGTAAGACCTGCAAGTGCAATAGGAGGAACAATAATATCGGACCCATCTGCTGCGGCTCCTTTTCCTCCTCTAGTTCTTAACCCATTTATTAGGTCCAGCAGATCTTGGGATGGACCATTGACCTCGTTCATGGCTTCGACGTAATTAAGATATACTTCCCCCAGTCTGAAAACTATAAAGTCGATATGGCTTCTTTGCTCAGCCGTTTCTGCCGGATCGATCCATTTTCTAAAATTAAGCCAAGTGCCATTATTAACGAACATAGACCCTTCGTAGTCCACTTCTTCATTCCAATTAAAAATAGTCTGGTTCAATCGCGGATCTCTATTTATGAATGGCATATCCGAATCATACAAGGGACTCGTTGAAATATCCTCTCCGTTTATATCTGGATATCTTTCTACAAGGGCCTTTGTAGGAGAATAAGTGGTCCAAGATGCATGAAAACTAATGGGTCCAAGCCACTGACCTAAGGAATGATAACGCCCCTCAAGATCGGCATTTACCCGGGCGAGTATGATTTCTGAACTTCCTTCTCCTTCCGGTCTAAACAATTCTGTGTAACTTTCATGTAAACCAAAACCACCAGACATTATCACACTAGCTAAATCAGCGCTTTCGGTCAACATAGAATTATCTGATGCCAAAGTCCCCTCATAAAGTAGAATCCTTGATTTTAAGGCCATTACCGCCCATTTTGTAATCCTTCCATATTCTGGATTATAGTTTGATGAGGACAATTCTACTAAACTTTGATCAAGTTCTGACAGCACAAAATCAAGTACCGCATCTCTTGAAGTGGGCTCCACTTGCCCTTCATTGATAGCCAACAATTTAGTGACAACAGGAATATCCCCAAACTGATACATCAACTTATAATGAGCCCAAGCCCTAAAAAATCTTACTTGCCCTAGATATTGCGCTAATGCCGTATCGGACAAACCAGCTTTTCCGACATTCTCCATAAACCAATTGGCATCCCTTATGGTTGCATATTGACCCGTCCATAAACTATTGACCAAACTGGACCCCGGATTGATGCCCCCTGTAGAAATTTCCACGGAAGCTCCACTTTGACTGAACAATATCTCGGTTAATGCATCCCATTCTATTTGCCCCACATTGGATAATGACCCATAAAGTGCATTGGCAGCCTGCCGTACCTCATCTTCACTGTTCCAAAAAGCATCTTCGGACAGTGCTGTAACGGGTAGCTTGGTTATGTCATCTTCTGTACAACTATGAAGAGCTCCAAATGCAAAAATTAATACGTATATAGATTTAATGTAATTTTTCATATTATTTTTTTTTAGAAATTAATATTTACTCCCAGTGCAATGGACTTTAAAGGCGGGATTGACAAC
This sequence comes from Arenibacter sp., assembly GCA_041582955.1. Taxonomy (GTDB): domain Bacteria; phylum Bacteroidota; class Bacteroidia; order Flavobacteriales; family Flavobacteriaceae; genus Arenibacter. Next base: position 3,317 of record JBFHGV010000006.1, on the reverse strand, counting down.
CCATTGGATTCAGGGTCGAAACCAGGCCTAAAATCAGATACCGTTAATAAATTTGTACCTGTACAATAAAGTCTAGCTCTTTGAATGTACTTATTGTCATTTATTGGAAGTGTATATCCTAATTGCAAATTCTTCAATCTTATATAAGAAGAATTAAATGCCCAATAGCTCGAATTAGTGTAAAAGTTTTGGAAATAGGTTTGTTGTCCAAAAAGTAGCAGCCTTGGATATGTTCCATCAGTATTAGTGGAACTCCAAGCGTCGTTTGCTTCTTCCGGAATCCACCCGGAATTACCAAATAAATCATTGGATCTATAATCTTTCGATTTACCTGTACCTTGGAAGAACATTTGTATATCGAAATTCTTCCACTCGGCATTTAAATTAATCCCATAGGTAATTTTAGGAAGTGTTTCCGCAATAGCCACATTGTCCTCGAAATTCAAAACACCATCACCATTTTGATCCACATAGCGAATGTCCCCCATGGTAGTATTAGGAGCAACCCCAGAGGTAATTCTTGCCTTATACTCATCGACCTCTCCTTGGGTAGACAATATACCATCCGCTATATACCCATAGACTGTGCCCAAGGCATCCCCAACTCTATAATTGGTGTCAAACTCCGAAAAGGCATCTGTCAATTCAGTTATCTCATTTGTGTTATAAGTTCCATTAACCGAAACTCCATAAGTCAATCCATTTGACAGCGTGTTTCTATGACTTAAAACCAACTCCAACCCTTTGTTCTGAACATTCCCTGCATTAATTGCCGGGCCGCTTCTAGCCGTCCCGACTGTTCCCGGAACCGGACTTGGCAATAAAATATCCTCAGTGTCTTTGATATAGTAATCAAATGAACCTGACAACAAGCCATTTTGCACGGAAAAGTCAAGACCTATATTCGCTGTACTAGTCGTCTCCCATTTCAAATTTCTAAAAGGAACACCACCTTCAGCAGCCGTAGGCTCAACAATATCCCCCATCCCAAAGTAATAATTACCAAATGAAATATTAGAAAAATAACTTCCGGACACCCTATTGTTACCCGTAGTCCCATAAGAAACCCTCAATTTAAGCTGATCCAAAGCCGAAGTATTAAAAAAATCTTCTTTACTGATCATCCAACCGGCCGATGCGGAAGGAAAAAAACCATATCGGTTTTCCGGGGCAAAAATCGATGAACCATCATACCTACCCGTTAGTTCCAGAAAATACTTTTCATCAAAATTGTAATTAATTCTTCCTACACCAGATTGCAAAGCGCTCTCACCAGTATTACTGCTCAATTCTGTTATATCATCATTATCCCCAGAATTAGGTGCGCTAAACTCTGTTAGCAAATTGTCAAATTGAAAGTTTCTTCTTCCTGCGCTGATAAAGGAGTCCTTATTGAACTGCACATCCCAACCTGCAAGAATCCCCAAATTATGCTTATTAAATACTTTATCAAAACTAACAAAGGTTTGAGCATTATATTGATTATTATCTCTCCAGGTCTGTCCTAAACTGTTCACATCTGAAAACCAGGTAGGCCCTCCTGTTGTCGATCTTTTATATATACTGGAAACAGATCTGCTAGGACCAGAAATTAACGAGTAGCGCCCTATAACCTTTAAACCTTCCACAAGTTCCCAAGTAAAATTAGTATTGGCAGTGAAAGTTTTGTTTTTCGTATTGGCCGTTCCAGCCTCCAATTCCCACAATACATTCCAAAATCCCCTTCCATAAGCACCAGCCTCATTAAAGAATTGGAAATCCCCATCAGCATTTCTTACTGGTAAAAAAGGAGCAGTGCCATTCATATGCTGGTAGATATTATCTATACCGGCGTTGACATTTGGAGCTGTATTATTTGAAATATTATAACTCAAATTTATATCCAAATCGATATTATGTCTAAGTTGTGTCTTTAGGTTAGTTCTTAAATTGTATTGCTTTCTGTCAATTCCAGTTTTAACGATTCCATCCGCATTCCTATAACCTAATGAAAAATAATAGGAAGACTTTTCATTGCCGCCTGTAGCATTTAAAAAATATCTATTGGCAACTTCCGTCTTTAAAAATTCTTCTTTCCAATCCGTATTGGGATAAGCGGGATCAGTACCGGACTCGAATTTGGCAAAATCTTCTGGAGAAAATAACTCCTGTCCTCCGGAGTTCAAAGAAGCCTCATTCATAATGCGAGCTGACTCTATGGAATTGGCTGACTTTTGTGTAGTGGTCAGATCACTAAAACTTACAAAACTCTCAAAATTAAAGCTAGCCTTTTTATTTCTGCCCGTCTTGGTCTTTACTATAATCACCCCTGCAGCTGCCCTAGATCCATATATAGCGGAAGCCGCGCCATCTTTTAAAACAGAAATCGCCTCAATATCGTTGGGATCTACACTAAGTAAATCTTGTGGCACCCCATCAACTATATACAATGGAGCGTTGTTACCTATTGTTGTCGCCCCTCTCACCAATACGGATAAACCTTGATTGTACCCAGAATCACGTATATATAGACCAGGTGTACGCCCTTGTAGTGCTGCCGCGATATTGGAACTAGTAACGTTCCCTAATTCTTCAACATCCACGGATGAAACCGCGGAAGTAACGCTTGTAATTTTCTGTGTCCCATACCCAACCAATACTACTTCGTCCAGAGTACTAACGTCTTCTGTTAATTCAATATTGATGATTGTTTGATTGTTAACCTTGATTTCTTTTGTAACAAACCCAATGTAAGATGCCACTAAGATTGCATCTCCCGAAGCCACCTCTAAAGAGAAGTTTCCATCAAAATCGGATTGTGTTCCACGACTGGTTCCTTTTTCAACAATACTGGCACCGGGTAATGGTTGACCACTTTGATCCTGGATCGTACCCTTTATAGTATTCTGCCATTTTACATTCCCGGGATTAATACTAGAAGAAGGCTCCAATCTTTTAATTGGCTTCGTGTTCTTTTTCGTTAGAACGATTTGCTTGTCAATAATATCGAAGTCAATGTTGGTATTCTCAAACATTATTTTCAAGACTTCCTCAATGCGTTTCTTTTTTATTTTGAAGGTAACTTTCTTGCCCAAGTCCAAAGTGGAATTTTCATAAAAGAATTTAAAATCGGTTTCATGTTCTATTTTTTTAAACAGTATCGATTCAATACTTTCATTTTCAATATCTAATGTTAATTTGGTATTCTGGGAATAAGTACTGGCATTGATCTGAAACAAGCATGCAAATAATAGCAAAGTTGTCAGTTTCATTTTTAAATCAAATTTGAATACACCAAAGATGTAATGCTTTCCTGCATTTTTCATATTTTTGTTATG
>JBFHGV010000005.1:0-19369 GCA_041582955.1 Arenibacter sp. | reverse complement strand
CTCCCGTACCGTCCCCGTCAGTATCCGTATCCTCGTTTTCATCTAACGGAAAAGTATCTTCGCTATCTGGGGTGCCGTCGTTATCGTCATCCTCATCCGCATTGTCCCCGGTACCGTCCCCATCGGTATCCGTATCCTCATTTTCATCCAATGGAAAAGCATCTTCAGAATCAGGAGTGCCATCATTATCATCATCTTCATCGGCATTATCTCCCGTACCGTCCCCATCGGTATCCGTATCCTCGTTTTCATCCAACGGAAAGGCATCTTCAGAATCAGGTGTACCATCGTTGTCATCATCCTCATCGGCATTGTCCCCAGTACCATCGCCATCCGTATCCGTATCCTCGTTTTCATCCAACGGGAAGGCATCTTCCGTATCAGGAGTGCCATCGTTGTCATCATCCTCATCGGCATTGTCGCCAGTACCATCCCCATCGCTATCAGTATCCTCGTTTTCATCCAATGGGAAGGCGTCTTCCGTATCAGGAGTGCCATCGTTATCGTCATCGGAGTCACAAACATCCCCTTCTCCGTCCAAATCCGTGTCCAGCTGATCGCTATTGGATACGTAGATACAATTATCGTCCATGTCCAGTATTCCGTCTCCGTCTTCATCATAAGCAGCACAATCCTTACCACCGTCAATTATATTCCAATTATAGGTATCTATAATACTTTGGCGCTCATCGTCACCCAGACAAAAGGTTAAATCCCCACCGAATTCTACGTTCGATTTTAGAGACAGGGAACTCCAGGCTTCCAGTAGTTTGTCATAGTTTTTTGTTGACATTGAGGTGTCCCCAAAAATAAAGGACATATTTTCAACCTTGCTTACATCCCAGGAACTAAGGTCTTGATCAAAGTCGAAGTTGTTAGAAAACATTCTTTGCATATTGGTCACTTTACTTACGTTCCAAGAGCCGAGATCCTGGTTAAATGAGGTTGCAGTCCAAAACATCCGCCCCATATCGGTCACCTTGGAAACATCCCAGTTACCGATGTCCTGGTTAAAGGCCGTTGCATCCCTAAACATAGATCCCATTTCTACTACATTGGAAACGTTCCAGCTCCCTATATCCTGATTAAAAGATGAGGCCATGTTGAACATACCGGACATATTGGTTACATTTCCTACATTCCAGGAAGCGATATTTTGATCAAATTCCCTGGCTTGAAAAAACATATTTGACATGTTGTTCACGTTACCCACATTCCATCCACTAACATCCTGATTAAAGTCAGATGCTGTGTTGAACATGCCACTCATATTCTCTACCTGACCCACATTCCATGCTCCGATATCCTGGTTAAATGCAATGGCTCTTTGAAACATGCCAGACATATTGTTTACCTTGACTACATTCCATAAGCCAATATCCTGATTAAAGGCATTGGCATTATTAAACATATTGAGCATATTGGTTACATTCCCCACATTCCAGGAACCAATATCCTGATTAAAGGTTCTCGCTCCGCTAAACATCTGTGCCATGCCCGTTACCTTGGATACGTCCCAACCCCCTATATTCTGGTTAAAGGCGCTAGCGTCCGTAAACATTGTATTCATATTGGTTACTTTAGAAACATTCCACCCACCAATATTCTGGTTAAAGGAAGATGCCCTGTAGAACATACCGTCCATTTTAATGACATTACTGACATCCCATGTACTGATATCCTGGTTAAAGGAAGTCGCTCCACTAAACATAGCGGTCATGTCTGTCACGCCTGTCAGATTTGGTACATCGGAAGCATTGATGACCAAATTGGAGCATTTAAAAAAACTATAGGCCATGGAGCCCCAGACCTGGTCTCCCCATTGCTCCAAGGAGAGCAGTTTATCATTGTCCCCCACATCAGGGGCTCTAAAATGCGGAAAATCCCCACTGATGCTCACGGTATACGTACCCGGCGTAGCATAGGTATGGGTGGCATTGCCCGTATACACGGTGGTATCGGTTGTGCCGTCTCCCCAGTCTACGGTATAAGCAAAAGTGCCATCCCCGGTAGGGATCTCAATGCTATTATCATCGGTCTTGCCAGGATTATCGGTTTTCCAGGTGGTGATAAAAGGGGGGGGACAATCTTCACCCGCATCGTTAATGCTCCAGTCAAAATCATTAATAATCTTTTGGCGGGCAATGGATCCATCGCAATAGGTGTTATTGCCGGCATCAAAAGTAACTCCGTTCTTCAGGTTCAGGGCACTCCAGCCGTTTAGGAGCTTGTCATAGTTCTCCCTGGACAGTTCGGCATCCTTGAACATCTCTGTCATCTCGCTGACATTGGACACATCCCAGTCGCTGATGTCCTGGTTAAAAGAAGTTGTGCCCGAGAACATTCCCTTCATATTAGTGACATTTCCAACATTCCAAGAGCCAATATCTTGATTAAAAGCGGTGGCTTGCTGAAACATATTTTCCATGTTTATAACATTGGACACATCCCATCCACTGATATCCTTGCTAAAGGCGGTTGCATTCCGGAACATCTCAGACATATTGTTTACATTGGAGACGTCCCAGCCACTGATATCCTGGTTAAAGGCCGTTGCCTTCTCAAACATCTCTGACATGTTGGTTGCATTACCCACATTCCAGGCACTGATGTCTTGGTTAAAGGCGGTTGCCTCCTCAAACATATATGACATGTTGATTACACTGGATACCTCCCAACCGCCAATGTTCTGATTAAAGGGAGTCTTATAGAACATACCACGCATATCACTTACCTGGGACACATCCCAGCCGCTGATATCTTGGTTAAAGGCGGTTGCCCTCGAGAACAATTGTGACATGGTGGATACATTGGAAACGTCCCAACCACCAATGTCCTGGTTAAAGGAAGTTGCACCATAGAACATCCCACGCATATCGTTTACACTGGACACGTCCCAGCCGCCAATATCTTGGTTAAAGGATGTTGCTTCTAAGAACATATAGAACATGTTGGTTACATTGCCAACGTTCCAAGCACCAATGTCCTGATTAAAAGCCGTTGCCTCACGGAACATCCATTCCATATCGATTACATTGGACACATCCCAACCGCCAATATTCTGGTTAAAGGCTGTGGCCTTGTAAAACATATATCTCATATAATTTACACGGGATACATCCCAACCTCCAATATCCTGATTAAAGGCAGGAGTATCGTAGAACATCCATTGCATACTGAATACGTTGGACACATCCCAGATACTGATATCCTGGTTAAATGAAGTGGCAAAGTAGAACGTCAACCCCATATCGACTACAGAGGATACGTCCCAGTCGCTGATATCCTGGTTAAATGAAGTGGCACCAGCGAACGTAGCGTTCATACTCCTTACTTGCGAAAGATCGGGCACGTCGGAGGCTTTGATTACCAAGTTGGAACACCAATAAAAGCTTTGTTGCATAGAGCCCCAGACCTGGTCCCCCCATTGCTCTACCGAAAGTAATTTTTTATTATCCCCTTGGGTTTCATCGTAGTATTCAAAATACAGGTGTGGAAAATCGCCACTAATACTTACCGTGTAAGTACCCGGGGTCGCATAGGTATGGGTCGCATGGCCGGTATACACGGTGGTATCGGTGGAGCCATCGCCCCAATCCACGGTATAGGCAAAGGTGCCTGCCCCGGTAGGAATTTCGATACTGTTGGAATCGGTCTTCCCGGGATTGTCCGTTTTCCAAGTCGTAATAAATGGAACAGCCGGGCAATCTTCCCCGGCATCGGTAATGGTCCAACCAAAGTCATCGATAATTTTTTGGCGGGCAGTAGCTCCAATACAGTAAGTGCTTGAGCCTGCATTAAAATCGAGGCCGGTTTGTAGGATCAATGAACTCCAACCTTCCAACAGATTATCGTAGTTGCCCGTGGAAAGTTGGGAACCATCAAACATATTGGTTACATCCTGTACATTGGACACGTTCCAAGAGCCTAAATCCTGATCGAAACTGGATGCATTATTGAACATCGAGGCCATATTTGTTACTTGCCCTACATTCCATGCCGAAATATCTTGATTGAATTTTCTGGCTTGAAAAAACATCACTCCCATATTCGTGACTTTGGACACATCCCATCCACTAATGTCTTGATTAAATTCTGAAGCGGTAACAAACATATTATACATATTCTCCACCTTGCCCACATTCCATCCACCAATATCCTGATTAAAAGATATGGCACGGTTGAACATACCGGACATATTGGTCACATTTGCCACATTCCATGATCCAATATCTTGATTGAAAGCAAAAGCATTATAGAACATACTGTTCATGCTTGTTACATTTGCCACATCCCAAACGCCTATATTTTGATTAAAAGCCCTTGCATCTCCAAACATGAGGGTCATATCAGTAACGTTTGATACATCCCAATTTCCAATGTTTTGGTCAAAAACGGTAGTACCATAGAACATGAGAGCCATTTTGGTGACCTTGGAAACGTCCCAACTACCTATATCTTGGTTAAAGGAAGAGGCACTATGAAACATAGTCTCCATACTGTTCACATTCGAAACGTCCCACCCTCCAATATCCTGGTTAAAAACAGACGCGCCAAAAAACATGCCGTCCATATCGGTTACCTGGGACAGATTAGGCATATCGGTCGCGTTAAGGACCATATTGGAACAGTTGTAAAAACTAAAGCTCATCGATTCCCAAACTTGATCGCCCCATTGCTCTACCGAAAGTAGTTTTTCATTATCGCCAGTCTCAGATGATCTTAGGTGCGGAAAATCCCCACTAATGGATACTGTATAGGTGCCAGGGATGCTATAGGTATGGGTGGCATTTCCGGTATAGACCGTATTATCCGTGGAGCCATCTCCCCAATCTACCGTATAGGCAAAGGTGCCATCCCCGGTGGGAATTTCTATGCTTTTGGGGCCAGTCTTTCCTGGATTATCCGTTTTCCAGATGGTGATGAATTCGCTCTGGGCCATAATACTACCAAAACAAAGACAGCAGAGGGTCATGAGCATAAATTTGAGGGTACTTTTCATAAGGTTTAATTATTTTATTGTTGATTATATTAAATGTTAATTAATTTAAAATGTAGTTGTTGCCACTTATTCATTGGGCCGAAAACATTTAGAGTTTATTAACCCGTTATTTCCTACATTTTATTAAGTAATAGACGTCAAATGAACAGTAAACTAACAATATCGTTGCTCTTTATCCCCATGAATTGGTGTCCAAATCAAAACTGAACACGAAGTTTTCTACCTATCATAAAAATTCTGTATAGCACTCCGCTCACTAACTATTGTTTTTCAGTAATTTATCGTTACTAAAAGAGTATTTTACTATACCTACATCCTTAAATACATCAGTAGTGATTTAACTAGTACTTATTATGGAGAATTCATAAATCTTTAAGGAAGGATAATATTGATCAAGCTATTTTAGTCTCAAAAATGAATTTATAAATGCGGGAATACATCACTTTGATTTTTGTTTAAGTAAAATAGGAGATATAAATGCTGAGGGTCAATGACTGGAATTCATAATTGGGTACCATAAGGGTCTGAAAAATAAGCTCTATTTTTATTATAATTACACGCACCTATCCGCTTTTATTTATATGAAATATGCATATATAACCACAACCTTTTTCTATTCTTATTCCATATTTAATCGTTTACTAACGATTTGATTATTTATGCTATTAGGCCCCATTTACAAGTTTTATGCATTCATTGATTATATCTTTTGTTAAGCGGTTATTTACGGATCCTCTTTGGAAGTATTGTTGGGTACAGTGGTTGTGAACGCCTTAATGTTCGTACTATATTGAACAAATACTATATCCCCAATCGGTTTGGCAATTAACCGATTAGAGTATAATTAGTTTACCTAATCAAGTCCATTTTTTCTATCCTTTTAAAACCTCTGAATTGGGAGGTAAATGCAATTATTTTATCTTCATATATTTCATGGTATGCATTTTTACAAACCTTTTTAAACTTGATATTCCAATTGGTCAATGATGTCCAATTAGCACAGTTATATTGTCTAGATATAGGAAAAAACATTATCCTTCAATATCACATAACCAATCGCTTAATTTTAATTAAATTTTATTTTATTGCATCATACAAAATTTGTTGAATATTGGTTCGGGTATTAAGTTTATAAAGAGTTGTATTCTCCCGTGTAGGCAAAACCCTATTTGATAAAAAGAGGTATAATAGGTCTTCTGTTGGGTCGATCCAAACCATGGTACCTGTAAATCCGGTATGTCCAAAACTTTCCATTCCAGCATCTTTAGCAGTATTACCATTAATGCCAAAATGATTAAGGTTAGGCTTATCAAAACCCAATCCTCGATGGTTGTTGCTTCCAGGAAACTGTATTCTTGAAAATTCCTTTATAGTAGCCTCATTTATAAATTGACAACCTCCATAAGTCCCTCCATTTAAGTACATCTGCATAAGCTTAGCTAGATCGTTGATATTGGAAAAAAGCCCGGCATTTGCAGAAATTCCCCCCATCATAGCTGCCCCCTCATCGTGAACTGTTCCATTTAAAGGAAGGCGTCTAAAGTCGAAATCATTCTCGGTTGGAACTATTCTTTTATTATCAAATTCTTTATTTGGATTATACATTAAGGTAACTGCCCCTAGTTTGTCATAAAAATTCCGATTTAAATAGCGCACAAAATCTTCTGATGTAATTTCTTCTATAATAGCAGGTAAGAGCATAAAAAGTAAACCTGAATATTTGTACTCCTTTTTCTCCAAAAGAGGTGATTTTTTAATGGCTCGGAATATTTTCTTTTGATAGTTGCGATGTAACCACATATTGGAGCTAATTTTTACAGGATAACGTGCAGAGGAATCTTTTTTAATGGTATTCCTCCTATAGCTACCATTTTTTCTTAACGTGTTTTTCCAATAAGAAATATAAGGGGCAAAACCCGCCTGATGTGCCAATATTTCCCTAAAATTAGCGTCTACTTTATTGGAGTTTTTAAAATACCTAAGGTAATCGTCAATTCCCTTGTTTAGATCAAACTTCCCCTCATCGTATAGCTTCATTATCGCGGGAAGGGCCGACGATATTTTTGTAACCGATGCTATGTCGTAGATATCCTCTTTCTTCACTTTTGTAGTGTCGTCATATTTATGATAACCGTAAGCCTTGTGCAGTACAACCTTGCCGTTTCTAGCAACAAAAAGCTGACCTCCTGGTGTAGCCTTTGCTTCTACGGCCTGATTCATTAGGGAATCCACCCCATTTATTAATGTCTTGGAGTCCATTCCTGCATCTTCTGGAAGTGTGTATTTAAATCGGGTCCCACCTTGTACATTAAGCCCATTGCCTGCCTTAAATTTTTCGCCGATTCCAATTGGCAGTCTTCCACTTGCTCCCACACCTCCAAAAATCAACTGTGCTGCCAAATCTTCAGCTGAATGACTATCCTGGTAAGTCACAATAAGCCCTTTTGCTTTTTCCAAACTGTCCAGTTTATCCAGGGTGTAGGGGTTTTTAAAATATGAAACCAAGGTTTTCTGATAAGGGAGACTATTGATTAATGATATTACTGCATCCGAAAATTTAATGGTATTTAAAGGTCTGGCACTTTCATCATGCACACCGACCAGAACTAAATTGTATTTAGAAAACTCTGTAGCAATCGCTTCTATTTCATACGGGGAAGCCCCCGCTGGCAAGGTGAAATGAGTTATATCGGTATAAAGATCCAGTGTTTTTTGAAATGTGGTTTTGGTATCCGCTCCAATTGAAAGGGACATAATCTTTAAGGTGTCTAATTTTTTTAGAGGGATAATATAATCCTCATTTTTTAGTACTGTCAAGGAGGCTTCTGTTAATTTTCGCTCTAGTAACAAGGCGGGAGGATTATTTAAATCTTTTATGAGATTAGAAACCTGCACGGGTCTGTATTTGTTCAATTTCACCCAGTATTTAGCAGCAAGGATTTTACGCACCTTGGCATCTACCACTTCTTGCGATATCAAACCTTCATCTATAGCTCTCTAGATTTCCGTTACAGCTTTCTCAACATCCTGTACAAGCTCTAGAACATCATTTCCTGCTAAAACGGCCTTCTTATCTACTATTCCTGGCTGACTACCTTTGGTGACTCCCTTCATTTCCATGGCATCGGTTACCACTAGGCCTTTAAAGCCCAATTGCTCTTTTAATAGATCGGTAATTATTTTATTTGAGAGTGTAGATGGTTTACCTGTTGAGTCAAATGCGGGGATATTTAAATGAGCCACCATTACACCAGTGATGCCGGAATTTATAAGTTTCTTAAAGGGATATAGCTCCAAATTATTTAGTCTTTCCAAAGATTGGTTTATTTGGGGCAAATCAAAATGGGAGTCGGTACTAGTATCCCCATGTCCGGGAAAATGTTTCGCCGTGGTAATTAGTCCTTCATCTTGCATGCCTTTCATATAGGCAATACTCTTGGCTGCAACCCTAAATTTATCTTCCCCAAAAGAGCGATAGTTAATTACTGGATTGTTCGGATTATTATTTATATCCGCTACAGGTGCAAAATTAAGATGCAATCCTACTTTTTTGATCTGATTGGCTACTTCCCGTCCCATTTCATAGATCAATTCATTATCCTGTATGGCACCCAAGGCCATTTGATAGGGGAAACTTATAGTACTATCCAATCTCATCCCAAGCCCCCATTCTGCATCAATGGCCCCCAGCAATGGTACTTTTGAGGCAATTTGATACTCGTTCATTAATTTTACCTGGCTTACAGGGTTTCCTTGAAAAAAGACCAATCCCCCAATATTCCATTTTTTAATAGTTTTCATTATTTCAGAACGATGATCCTCACCCCTATTAGAGTATGCTGCGACCCAAATTAGCTGTCCAATGCGCTCTTGAGGAGTGAGTGATTTTATAATGGAATCTACCCAAACACTTTGGGTATATTGAAGGAACTCTGGTGTACTTGGTTTAATTTCCTGAGCACAGGCGAGTTTGACCAGTAAAACGAAACCAATAATTAAATGACTTTTTTTTAATAACATTTCAGTGGTAATTGTTTAAGTTCAATTTAAATTTTTGTTTATTTTAAACGTAAGGGGTTTGTATTCACTGTAACAATAGAGCGTATTTCCCCCCTGTGTTTAGTAGCCATATTATTAATTATATTGGAGTTGACTACATAACTATGGTGTATTCTCTTTATTTTTAACATGTTGTTTTTGGCAATTTGCAGCGGGATTATTGCCTTTGTTTCCCTTAGATACAAAGAAAATCCCTAACATAGTAAGTGTTGCATTTACTAATAGTATTTCAAACCCGAAACGGTACCCCTTGAACCAAGCCTCAGCATTTATATCCAAGATAATTGATAAAATGGGCGATACAATACAGATAATTGGCACCAAATTGTCCTCGACCCGTTGCTTAAATAGAAGTCCAAAGGCAAATAGTCCCAATAAAGGCCCGTAAGTAAATCCTGCGACCTTAAAAACGGCACTTACCACACTACTGTCATTAAAGGCATCAAAGATCGCAATCACGGTAAACATTAAAAATGTAAAACCAATATGAACAAATTGCCTAATATTTTTTTTGCCCTTTCGTTTTTTTCGAATATCGAGTATATCAACGCAAAAAGAAGTTGTTAGTGCGGTCAATGCCGAATCTGCACTGGAAAAAGCAGCGGCTACAATTCCGATCAAAAATACTGTTCCGGCAATAACTCCGAAATAATTCATAGCCAAAAGAGGATAGAGGTCATCTGTTCTTTCTGGTATAGCAATTTTATAACTATCCACATATTCATATAATAGAATTCCGAGGATAAGAAACAATAAAGTTGATAGAAAAAATGTCACAGAAAACCAAAGCATATTTCTTTGGGCCTCTCTAATATTTCTACAGGTCAAGTTCTTTTGCATTACATTCTGATCCAGACCATTCATGGCTATGGTTATAAAAGCTCCAGCCAAGAACATCTTAAAAAAATTACGATCAGACCGCCAATCCCATTCAAATATTCTTGACATCGGATTGGTATTAATTACCTCGTAAAGATGCTCCTGTTTCAAATCCAAATGTTGAAATATCACAACAATACTGAAGATAACCGCCGCTAAGAGAAAAGTGGTCTGCAAGGTGTCCGTATACACTATGGTTCTAATTCCCGCTCTATATGTGTAGAGCCAAATCAACAAAATGGTGATAAAAACCGTTACCAAAAATGGGACTCCAAAAGCGTCGAAAAAAGCCAGTTGTAGTACAAGAGCAGCAAGAAAAAGACGAAAGGAGGCCCCAATTGTCTGTGAGATAATGAAGAAGAATGCACCAGTCCGATAGGATTTTATACCTAACCGATATTTTAAATATTCATAAATGGAAATTAAATTCAGTCTATAAAAAACCGGGATAAGTACAAAGGCTATTATAGAATAACCAACCATATTTCCCATCACAAATTGAAGGTAGTTCCAGGCGGTATGCCCCACTTCACCTGGAACTGAGATAAAAGTGACCCCGGAAAGCGAAGCCCCCACCATGCCGTAAGCCACTAAATACCACGGAGATTGTTTATTGCCAGTGAAGAAGGTTCTATTATCGGATTTTACGGAGGTAAGATGACTTATTACCATGAGCACAGTAAAATACGATGCAATTACTCCAAAAACGATTAAAGGATTCATAAAAATGTTAATTTACCCTCAACTCGAAAAATTCGCTTTGGTTACCAGATTTATCAACTGCTGTTAGACCAGCTTTAATTTTTCCAGATGCCAATTTTTCATCGGTAAGAGGTAATACTATGGATTTAGTCCTTCGATTTAGGATTTGATATTGCCATGGTTTAGCATCCATTTTGTAATATAGAACCCATCTAAACACATCAAACTCGTTTTCATGACTCCAAGAAAATTCAACTTCCTTATCCCTCTTATTTATGTGAAGAGATGGTTTTTCAAGTGGTGAATTATCCAACCAAGGTGATGGTGGGACTAAAGTTTTTGATCTATAGGGCCCCTGTTTAATGGCTTTGGCCAATTTGTCGTGTTTAAGTAAGGGGGCAATGCTCCAATGAACCGCCCCTTTACTGTTAGGTAACATTCCACGAGTAATCATAATTTGGTTTATAACTTCATCTACATTTTTTTCATCTCCGCCAAGTCCTATATTCATACCTGGCCATAGATGAAGCTTCTTGATATTCTGGCTTTGCCACCAACCGAGCAATTCGGGAAAACTTTGACCTATTTTATTTACTTTCCAGTATAATTGTGGCGTATAATAATCAACCCAGCCCTCATTAAGCCATAATCGGGCATCTGCATATAGTTTGTTATATTGATCGTATCCTACTACTGATTCCGGATAACCGGGCCTCCATATTCCAAAAGGACTAAGTCCAAATTTCACGCTTGGCTTTAATTTTTTGATTTCCGTATAAACCTTTTTAATAAAAGTGTTCACACTATGTCTTCTCCAGTCTGCCCTGGTTAACTTTCCACCATTTGAAAGATATTTTTGCCAACTATCTTCATCAGGGAAGTCCTTGCCATTATTGTAGGAATCATATGGATAAAAATAATCATCGAAGTGTATCCCGTCTATTTCGTACCGATTTACTATATCCTTTACAACGGCTAAGGAGTGATCTTGTGTTCCCTGTAAGGACGGATCCATCCAATACATACCGTTTTCCAATGGCACCACTAGTTCCGGATGGGTCTTTATTATAGATGAATCACTTATTTCACCCCCAGCAGTGTGGTGGGCTCTATAGGGATTGAGCCATGCGTGAAGTTCCAAGCCTCTTTCATGGGCGGCCTGTAACCAAAATTGTAAAGGATCATAATCAGATTCCGGTTCCCTACCTTGTTTTCCAGTTAGGTAATAAGACCAAGGTTCCAAATTACTTTTGTAAAGTGCGTCCGCCTGTGGTCGCACTTGGAATATAACTGCGTTAAAATTGTGCTCTTCCAAAAAATCCAATAGCTCCAGTGCTTCTCTCTGCTGATCTATAGCAGGCAGACCAGGGGAGCTTGGCCAATTAATATTGTCAACGGTTGCTACCCATGCAGCCCTAAATTCCTCTATCTCGATAGGCGTTTTGGGATCCCATTTTATTTTTTTATTACCAGTATTTACAGTAGAAATAGGTGTTTTGTTCAAGTAAGAAGAGGTTTTTAAAGAGTTACATCCTGCAAGCAGGAAACAGATTATTCCAAGTAATTTTACATATTTATGCTTATCGTTCATTTTGTTTATATAAAACGTTTATTAAAGGTGTATAATTGAATGTTGTAATTTAAATTTCAAGTCTCAACACTAAAAAAAAGTACTTCAGGGGTTAAACCTGAAGTACTTTAGGCACTCAACTTAATAAACAACAACTAATGTTATTCCCATCCAGGGTTTTGTTCCAAGGTAACTCCCTGGTCATGATATAATGTAATCTGGTCCAAAGGTATCGGGCTAAGGTAAACCCTTTCGTTATCGAATACCCTGAGTGATGCGGCTGCAGAGGCAGGTATAATATAGCCTTCTTCCCCGTTTGTTAAGGTTATGTCCGCCAATTCGCTATCGGGATAATCTGATTTGGAAATCCAAGCTCCCTGATTTATATCGGGATTCACTGCCATATCTACATATTCCAGCTTTTTCCAACGTTTAAGGTCGTTCAATCTAAAGCCTTCCATAATCAACTCTACTCTTCGCTCTCTACGAATTTCCCACAGAAGTGAAGGAATGTCCTGATCCCTATTGGGGTCTTCATAAACTACCCCGTCAATAGCTGGGTATCCCCCTAGTACTTGTAAATGAGGTAGTTCCACCCCTATTCTGTCACGTATTATATTAATGGTCATATCCAAGTCAACTTGTGATACCTCTGACCCGCCAAGCGCAGCTATTTCCGCGGTAGCCTCGATATTATTTAATAAAACTTCACCGTATCTGATAATTGGTGCGTCCGTTGGATTCAAGTTGGAGCTACCTATGGGATCATCCTTTATGCTTTCATTCAAAAATTTGTGAGTGGCAATTCCTGTGGTTGAGTGGTTAGATGCAACCCCATTTATTCTAAGTTCGGTTGACACAAAGGTCTCGTAAATTCTACCGTCCCTATTGGCCATTACTTTTTCTATTCCCTGATCACCAAGATATCTTGGGGACAACGAGATGGGTAAGCCGTCATCAGCCAAATAGGCCTCAATGGCGTTCCTGGATATCCCGGTCTGAGGCTCTTTGTTATTGTAGCTGTTAAGCGCATGAGTTAACTGACCTTCCTCATATTCACGGTATAAGATAACTTCCGGATTCGACGCTAGACTAAGGGAATTGAACACTTCTCTGTAATTACCCAGGGTGTATTTGCCTGAATTCATAACTTGCTCTGAAGCCCACTTGGCAGCCTCTAAATACTCCAAAGCCTTTGCGGTATTGTTTTCATGATATTTTTGCCATGTACCTTCGTACAGCATTATTCGGGACATGAATGCAAGCACCACATCCTTATTCACTTCTAAGCCGTCATTGTCTACTGAAGTTCTTACATTTTCTGCAGCAAATTGTAAATCTTCCAGTACTTTGTCCATTACAAAAGTTCTATCGTCCCGAGTCTTGTACAATTGCTCAGTATCATCTTCCGACAGTTCCTGATCATAATATGGAACATCTCCAAAACTGGCAACCAGATCGTGATATTCCATTGCCCTAAAAAATCTTCCAATTCCAGTCCAATGGTCTATGGCTTCCTGTTCCATAGGAACAGTCTGTACTCTATCAATAAAAATATTGGCCTTTCTGACCCAACCAAAACTCCAGCCACCACCTGATGTAGGAACCTGAATTGTAAATCGAGGAGGATTCGTGGGGGAAAAGTCATCATTTAATGACTGACCAGAAAAATAATTTCCCCATGAATATCCAGAACCGTAACCCTTAAAATACCCGGTGTAAAAACCATATGCGAATGTTTTTACATTGGCTTCACTGCTCCAATAGGTTTCATCAACAAGTAGATCTTGGGGAGGCACGTCCAAAAAATCGTCTTCACAACCTACTATTGCCATTAGGCCAAGAAAAATCAGTAATATTTTGTGTATTGTCTTCATGTTTTTAAATATTAAATGTTAAAGAGATATTTGAAGTCCAAAGGAATATGATCTTCTGAAAGGATAAACCCGTCCAAATGTTGAGGTATCATTGGTACCCGCATTGGTATAGTCTACCTCGGGATCCACCGGTATCTGTACCCCACTAAATTCAAACAAGTTTTCACCACTTATATAAAGTCTCAGCTTATCTAATTTCAGTTTGTTGATGATAGATTCCGGAAAGGAGTAACCCAATGTAATGTTCTTCATACGCAGGTAGGACATATTGAGCAAATATTTGGTCTGTGGCAAGAAGTTCATCCTACTGTTACTCTGTTGCTGGTCATTGGGTCTTGGGTAGTAAGCATTTGTATTTTCTGGTGTCCAATGATCTAATTGGTGTTCATACCAACCTTCTCCATATCTATATCCTGGAATAAACACTGGACCATTAGCCCAAAAATCGCGCTTTCCCACTCCTTGCATGAACAAACTGAGATCTATCCCCTTAAAATCAGCCCCCAATTGTATACCATATTGATATCTTGGCGTAGAGTTACCAATTACTTTCATATCTCCAGAGTCCCCTACTGTATTGGTACCATAATCAATAACACCGTCGCCGTTGATATCCTTAAATTTTACATCCCCAGGACCATATCTAAACCATGAATTTGTTTCAAAAATTTCTTGGCTTGGCACTCCCTCAGCATAGGTCCCGTCTTCATTGAAATCATCTTCAGTAAAAAACCTATCTGTCTCATACCCCCATATTTCACCAAGAACCCTGCCTTCATAATTAGAATAAATGCTTTCGGTAGTATTGGAGAATTTGGTCAATTTTTCTTTAAAATCGGTCAATGTCACCATGGCATTCACTCGAAGATCGTTACTGAAACTATGTCTAAAATCCAAACTTAACTCCCAGCCTTTAGTCTGCAACTCTCCATAATTACGTCTAGGAGATGATGTCCCAAAGCTGCTTGGTAGGGTTTCCCCAGAACTATGCATATCACTTACTGTCCTCTCGTACCAATCAAAAGTCATACCCAGCTTGTTATTGAAAAATTTGGCATCCAAGCCAAAATCCAACGTTGTTACTGTTTCCCAGGTTAGGGAAGATGGCAATGCTCCCGGCGTTCCAGTAGTAAGTTGGTTATTACCATTAATAAGCCAACCTGAAGAACTAGAGGACATAATGCGGTAAATGCTTGATAAATAGGTGTTTTGATTACCGACAGACCCATAAGAAGCTCTAAGCTTCAAAAAAGAAAGTGCAGGATCCAAAAAATCCATAAAGTTCTCTTCTGTTAGGACATAACCTGCAGATACGGAAGGAAAATATCCCCATTTTTTGTTCGATGACAGTCGTGATGAACCGTCATATCTCGCATTCAATTCCAGCAACAATTTGTTCTTGTAAGAGTAATTAACCCGACCAAAAAAGCCTAAGGTATTCCACTTGTTCCTGTCCCCTCCTACAAATTGATCTCCCGTAGCTAGAGCCAATTCTCCTTGATCGGGATTTAACAAATCTCTCCTTTGGGAGTAATGGAACCAATACTCATATTTTTCCATATCCCCACCAAAAGTAAATTTAAGGTTGTGATCTGCAAGGTTTTTGTCATAAGTAAGATATGCCTTGGCGGTATTTCTTCTACTCCATTCGGAATTATATTGCACCCTATCATAGGAAGAGCTACTGTATGGAACATAAGAGAAATCCGCCCCCTGTGCCCAAAAGTTGTATGCGGACAGAGTACCACCCACCATTTTTTCATGCTCTTCCACCCTATCATGAGTAAAGTCGAAATTAATGGCCAAATCCTCAATTGGAGTTATTGTGGTTCCCAGATTTACGCGGGACAAGCTATAGTTATTCTCATTCATTTTGGCTTGTGCTACCTCGGAGATATGGTTTCTAAACGGTTTTCCGTCTACCGTACCATAGGGATAAAATGCTGGCCATCTAGTAGTATAATACCATGCGTCATAGGTACTGGAGCCAAATTTAAAGGGTTCAGTGGATAGTGAATTGTTATGCAGAACCTTAGCTCTAACATCCAACCAGTTTGCCACTGTGGAATTGATACTTAGATTAACATTATAACGTTCGTATTTATCCGGATTCGTTTTATATACCCCTTCCTGATTCAAATACCCAAGTCCTAGATAGTACGTAGTGTTTTCACCGCCACCAGTTAAAGAGAAATCTTGTTTCTGTTGTGGAGCCCATTTTTTTACAAAAAGTTTTCTTGGATCCCAAGAGCGGTAGAAAAAAAGACTCCCGTCCCTTATTTCATAATCCCGTCCTTCAACCATTTCCATGCCCAAGTCTTGGCCTCCATACAATTCTTCCCATTCCCGCATTTTTTCGATAGCCAATTGATCTATTCGCATACCTACCACACCAAATGATTGGAGGGATGGGATTCTTCTGTTCACGGCAGCAAATGCCATTTCTGCACCTTCCGCAGCAGGTGCAACCTTCGGGGTAACGGTGGGTGTTGCCCATGAAAAGTTGTTGGAATAGCTAATTAATGGAGCTTTGTTCTTTCTTCCTTTTTTTGTGGATATAAGAATGACTCCCCATGCTCCACGTGCACCATATATAGAAGTAGATGCCGCATCTTTTAAAACCGATATTTCCTCTATATCTTCAGGATTTATTGATTGTAGGCTGGGGATTTCTACGTTGTCTACTAAAATTAACGGTTGAGCCCCACCCCCTGTTCCTAAAGTACCAACAGATCCTCTAAGTTTGATTATGGGATTTTCTCCAATCTGCCCACTGGGCGAAGTAATGGTCAAACCGGGGGTCGTCCCCTGCAAGCCCCTGGCTACATCAGTAATTGGTCGTGAGGTAAGAATCTCTGTGTCCACAGCTGTAACAGAGCCGGTCAAATTTCTTTTTCTTTGACTTCCATATCCTACGACCACTACTTCGTCCAATCCCTGGAATTCAGTTTCTAAAGTTATAAGAAAATTTAAGCGGTTTCCTATAGTTATTTCCTGTTTCAGAAAACCTAATGAGGAAAATACAAGAACTGTGTTCTCGCCTTTGGGTACCTCAAGGGTGAATTTCCCATCAAAATCAGCAACAGTTCCGGTAGTAGAATTTTTTATGTGAATTCCTGCTCCGGGAATGGGCACACCTTCAGGATCATAAATCTCCCCGGTGACAGTTTTTGTCTGCCCCCAGAGTTGTATTGAACAGAAGAATGCCAAGAGTAAGAATGATTTTTGAAATTGTTTTTTCATAATCTGTGTTTAGTTTAAGTTAAATTAGTTTTAATGGGTGACGTAATCAGTGACATCACCAAGAAGTAATAGTTCAAGATTGATTTCTAATTTTTCACATATGCTGTTAAGGATTAGTTAAACAATGATCGATATTTTGATATTTTAAAAACAGAAATTAATTGCAAAATACTGCAGTTAATTGCACTAATGAAAGTATTTTCTTGCCAAATATAACAACATAAATTATTTACGTGCAATTAATTGCAATATTTTATTCAATTTGTTGCTGTTAAATTTTGAATAATTGCAATATTTTGCTGTTTTTGTTGGATGTGTAACCCCTTTTTTTTCCATACGCATTGTTAAATTTATATCTTTGTCATAATTATGTTAAAAGAAGAGAGACAGCAGATCATTCTGAACGAGGTAAGAAGACATAATAGGGTTCTGTTACCGGATTTGGCAGAACTCCTAAATATGTCCATAGATACCGTTAGGAGAGATATAAAGGAATTGCATCGGAACAAAAAACTAAAGAAAGTTCATGGCGGGGCAATATCTTTGGGCTTTAATAACTATGGATTACAGATAAATGAAATTTACAATAAGGAAGAAAAATTAACCATTGCTAATAAAGCAGTCACCTTAATCAAGAATGGACAGGTGCTTTTGTTTACTGGTGGAACTACAAACATGGAATTGGCTAAACTTTTACCTCTTAATTTACACCTAACTTGTTTTACACCTAGTTTACCTGTGGCCAATCAATTGTTGACCAAACCCAATGTGGATATCATTTTAATAGGTGGCTTATTATCAAAGGATTCACAGATATCAATAGGAGGAAGTGCGATTAATATGTTGTCTGATATTTCAGTAGACCTTTGTTTTTTGGGGTCCCATTCAATAGATTTATCCCACGGTATTACAGAATTTGATTGGGAAATTGTACAGTTGAAGAAAGCCATGATAAAGGCTTCAAAGAAAATAGTGGCCCCGGTTATATCTGAAAAACTAAATTCGGTTCAACGATATAGAGTTTGTGGAATCGAAGATATAGACATGTTGATAACTGAATTGAATCCGGAAAATACTTCTTTAGATCAGTATCGCAATAAAAGAATAACTATTCTCTAAATTTTTATTCACCTTTTAATTTTGGATTACGTCCCCTCTACGTTTATAATTTTATTTGTATCCGATTTGATAACTGTTAAAATGAAAAATAGATTCTTGTGAAGACCAAACAATCAACCAAAAGGGGACCTTCTTAATCGGCCAATAGCTTGTCCATTGATGAACTTGACTTTTGTTGAATATCTCGAATAACGCATAATAAATTATAATTATTAAAAACTTATTTTATATAAAAATGTCCGATTTCAAAAAAATTACCGAGTCACCTTCCAATTATACAGATTTGGAATTGATGGATACCTCCTCAATCCTTAAAAATATGAACAAGGAAGACAAACTGGTGGCAGACGCCGTTGAGCTTGTCTTACCACAAATAACAAAACTAGTGGATGCCTTAAAGGAAAGGTTCGATAAGGGGGGGAGACTGTTTTATATAGGAGCAGGTACCAGTGGTCGTCTAGGTATTCTGGACGCTTCAGAAATTCCGCCAACCTTTGGTCTATCCCATGATTATGTTATAGGATTGATTGCAGGTGGGGATGTGGCTATTAGAAAAGCCGTTGAGAATGCAGAAGATGATGCTTCACAGGCTTGGGAAGATTTGCGGGGCTATGGCATTACAAGATACGATACAATAGTAGGTATTGCGGCTTCCGGAACTACTCCTTATGTAATAGGAGGTATACGGGATGCTGCTTCCAACGGACTTCTGACTGCCTGTATCACCAATAATCCGGGATCTCCCCTAACCCAGGCTGTAGATATTCCTATTGCTATGGACGTAGGCCCGGAATTTGTTACGGGCAGCACCAGGATGAAAAGTGGAACATCTCAGAAGTTGGTTCTAAACATGATATCTACCGCCTTGATGATCAGAATAGGAAGGGTAAAAGGTAATAAAATGGTGAATATGCAACT
>JBFHGV010000004.1:0-19992 GCA_041582955.1 Arenibacter sp. | reverse complement strand
GGTTCTGGTATTGGCTTTGATTATTTAAACAACAAAACTATTATGGGTAATTTCTAGAGGGCTAGTGGGTGTTAACTGAGTAAAAAGGTAAATAGTGGAGGCCCAGTCTTGAGGGGAATACTGCGCGTTAATTTAAGGTTTTTAGAGCCTATTCCCTTCATCGGTTCTTTTGGACTTGTAATTGTCCCGTATCTTCATATTGCCAAAATTATATCTAAATCCTAGCGAAAATACTCTAGCATTGGGCCTATATACCGAAATATTGTACTGGTTGCCATACCTACGGGTGTTCTTTAATTTAAACTGCCTAAAAATATCGGTCAGCCCCATGCTAATGGTCCCTTTTTTGCCCCAGATATTCTTTTTTAGGGATATGCCCCACTCATTGTAATACTCCTGTCTGGAATTCCCGCTAATGACCGGTGATACATAGGTATAATTGAGGTTGGCTGTAAGCGAGCGGTCTTCCAAGAAGGTAAAATTGTTGTTGAACTGTAGTAGTAGTGTCCAAAGATCTTGGTCAATGGTTTCTTGTGAAAGGATATCGGTAAATCGTTCTGCCCCATAGAAGTAAGAAGAAAGAAAATAAGTATCCCAAGATCTAGTGATCTCCTTTCTATAAATAAAATCGAGCCCATAGGCCAATTCCCTGTCCACATTATCGGTAATAAACCGCAATAGTTTACTGTCATTATCCTGAAAGGTCAACAGCCTCATAATATTCCGGTGGTAGCGGTAGAAAAGCTCAAAAGTATAATCCCTGTTATAGGTATAGGAAAGGATTACCGAATTCTTAAAGGAAGGCTTAAGATTTACATTGCCCTCTACCACAGAATTATTGCTTTGAAATACCTGGAACGGATTAATTTTACTATAATTGGGCCTAATGATGCTCCTTTTATAACTTAGTCCGTACCGGTGTTTTCTGTTGGGGGTATATTGAAAAAATATGGTGGGAAACAATTCCAAATAATCATTCTTGATCTTGTCCTCACTGTGATTATAATCTCCTTTGGTTTCCGTATACTCCGCCCTCAACCCAGATTTCATTGTCCAGTTGTTCCATTTGGTATCAAAACTGGCATAGCCGGCAAAAATTCCTTCATCATACAAAAACAATCCATCCTCGGTAGGAGCTATACCTTCCTGCTCCCGGTTAAAACCTTCTTGGGTTATAAAGCTCTCAGAATCTATAAGGGCGTATTTTAAGCCCGACTCAAAATTGGCATCTTCACCCAAGGGGGAAGTAAAATCTGCCTGTAAGCTGAACAAATGGGTATGCTGCTCATTAAAGGTGTTAAAATTGTTCTCTCCCACCATGCTTCCATTGCCATCGTAAAAATCGGTTTCCAAATCCTGATTCTTATCGTAGTCATAATGGGTATAATGGGAATTCAACGCTAAACTGGAGCCCTGCTCATTAAACTTGTGTTCATAATCCAAATAGAAGGCCGCATTGACCGATTCAAATTTGCCATTGTTCATAGTATAAAACCCGGAGGAATCGGTACCATTGGCATCCTCTATTCTAGTATTGGAAAAATCCCTGCTCTGGTAAGAAGGGGTTATGGTGGCAATAGAGGAAAAGCTTAAAGTATTGCTATCGTCAATGGCATAGTCCAAAAAAACACTGGTATTGTGTTTTTTACTCCTATAGATAACCTCTAGATCAGAAGTCCATATATCCGTAATTTGACCGTCCTCTATAAAATTAGTGATATCGGTATAAGTAGTAACTGTCTTATTCTGGGTAAAGCTGTAATTGAAGGAAGCTTCCAGTTTCTTGCCTTTAAAATAGTGGCTGGTCCCCAACATATGACGGGGAAATACACCTTGACTATATCTGTTGTACACAGCACCGTTGTACCCCGCTATTAAGTTCTTTTTCATTTTAATATTGATCAAGGTACCGCCCTCCGCATCATATTTCGCCGGTGGAGTGGTAATCACCTCAATAGACTGTACCCCTTTGGCCGTGGTACCACTTAAAAGATTAAGTATATCCTGTGCCGGAAGATTTACTTTTTTGTCGTTGATCATTATTTGTACTCCCCCTTCGCCCTTTACGCTTATCTCATTGTTCATGACAAACACGGTGGGGGTGTTTTTGAGGACGTCCCATATGTCCGAATCGGACAGAGCCGTATTTTCTATATTGAATACGAGTCGGTCTACCTTTTGTTCTACCGAAGGCTTTTGTGCTACCAGCACCACCTCTTTTAATTCCTGGGTAGTATTATCTATGTAAATAGGCCCTATATCCAAATCGCTATCTACCCTCACCAGTTTAAAGTCTGAATGATTACCAATATAACTGGCGCGAATAAGATAATTGTTGGGGAGAACGTTTTCAAAAGAAAAAAAACCGTTCTCATTAGAAGCTGTACCTTTTACATAACTGGTATCTGCCGCTTTATAAAGTAGTATATTTGCATAGGCAATTGTCTCGCCCCTGGTCTCATTGACCTTGCCGGAAACCTTGTACTCTTGCCCTAGAAGGCTTGCACAACACAATAAAGAAAATAGAGTCGGAACTTTTATTTTCACAAATGGGGCCACTTAAGTTATAAAAATTTTAAAGTTAACTTTTTATTAACGACCCACAATACTTTCTTTAATAATTGTAGTAAAAATCTACCAACCGGATATATAACCCTTCAAAACCCTACTTTTTACCTATCATTGTATAATTCATATGTAGGTGATAGGCCACATTGGAGATTTTTCCTTTAAAAATCATGGATAAAGCCTATCTTTGCAGTTGCCTTGGTTTGCAAGTGGTTAATTCTAGCGCAAACCTAAGGAAATGGGATACTGAATAGCCTTCTACAGCCATAATTTTTTGTTTAGGGACATTCGGGACAAGTAAATTGAGCATAGATGAAAAACATTCGAAATTTCTGCATAATAGCACATATAGATCACGGGAAGAGTACCTTGGCCGATAGGCTGCTAGACTTTACCGGATCGGTAACCGATAGGGAAAAACAAGATCAGTTATTGGATAGTATGGATCTTGAACGGGAACGTGGGATTACCATAAAAAGCCATGCTATTCAGATGGATTACGTTCACAACGGTGAAAAATATACCCTTAATCTTATTGATACCCCGGGGCACGTAGATTTCTCCTATGAGGTATCGCGTTCCATTGCGGCCTGTGAAGGGGCCTTATTGGTAGTGGATGCTGCCCAGAGCATACAGGCACAGACCATATCCAATCTATATTTGGCATTGGAAAACGACCTGGAGATAATTCCCGTATTGAACAAGGTGGACTTGCCCAGTGCAAACCCCGAAGAGGTTACGGATGATATTGTAGACCTATTGGGCTGTAAACCCGAGGAAGTTATTCCCGCCAGTGCCAAATCGGGCCTGGGAATAGAAGATATTTTAACGGCCATTATAGAACGTATCCCTGCCCCTAAGGGCAATGTTGATGAATCCTTGCAGGCTTTGGTATTCGACTCGGTATACAATCCCTTCCGAGGTGTAGAAACCTATTTTAGGGTCATCAATGGTGAGATTAAAAAAGGACAGAAAATAAAGTTCGTGGCCACGGACAAGAACTATTTTGCCGATGAGGTGGGTACCTTGAAACTGGTACAGCACCCCAAACAAAGTATAAAGGCAGGGGATGTAGGCTATCTTATTACCGGTATTAAAGACGCTCGCGAAGTTAAGGTGGGCGACACCATAACCGATGCCGCCAACCCTACCAAAAACCCCATAGGTGGTTTTGAAGATGTGAAACCCATGGTATTTGCCGGTATTTACCCGGTAGATACGGAAGATTACGAAGAACTGCGTTCTTCCATGGAAAAACTGCAGTTAAACGATGCCTCCCTGGTATTTGCACCTGAGAGCAGTGCCGCACTAGGGTTTGGTTTCCGTTGTGGCTTCTTGGGTATGCTACATATGGAAATCATTCAGGAACGCTTGGAGCGGGAATTTGATATGACGGTGATTACTACCGTGCCCAACGTTAGCTACCACGCCTTTACCCGAAAAAATCCGGAGGAGATCATTATTGTAAACAACCCATCGGATTTACCGGACCCTTCTACCTTAGACCGTGTAGAAGAACCGTATATTAAGGCTACCATTATTACAAAATCTGATTTTGTTGGTAATGTTATGTCCTTGTGTATAGAGAAAAGGGGACAGATTACGAATCAGACCTACTTAACCACGGAAAGAGTAGAGTTAAACTTTGATATGCCCTTGGCGGAAATCGTGTTCGACTTCTACGACCGACTAAAAACAGTGTCCAAAGGATATGCTTCCTTTGATTACGCACCTATTGGCATGCGTACCTCCAAACTGGTACGGGTAGATATTCTACTGAACGCCCAACCTGTTGATGCCTTGTCTGCATTGATCCATGCCGACAATGCGGCCAATATTGGGAAAAAAATGTGTGAAAAGCTAAGGGAACTTATCCCAAGACAGCAATTTGACATCCCTATCCAAGCCGCTATTGGTGCCAAAATAATCTCTAGAGAGACTATAAAAGCCCTTAGGAAAGACGTTACCGCCAAATGTTACGGTGGTGATATCTCCAGAAAGCGAAAACTACTGGAAAAACAAAAGAAAGGTAAGAAACGTATGCGCCAAGTTGGTAATGTAGAAATACCCCAGCAGGCTTTTATGGCGGTACTTAAGCTGAACGACTAGTTGGCATAAACCAAAATGCCCCATCCTCTTGGCGGCATTTAGTAATAAATAATACAAATGGGCGTGGCCATCCGGTCAGGCCCATATCCCAACCTAAATTAAGTGATTAAACCTCTCCTTCTGAAAGCAGAAAGAGACAGCAACCTTAACTTTAAGTAGTTGATAATCCCTTATTTATATATTGCTTTAGCTGAACTCCCGCTAGCTATATCCTAAAAACAAATGATTATGGGAAGAGCTTAGGCCTTCCGCCTTACCATTACCAGCCCCAATATGGTTAGGCCTGCGTTTACCGCAATGTTGATAAAACCAAAATCAAAATTAAAGGCTTTGGCAAAGTACACGCTCAACAGATAGGTGAGTACCGGTGCCATAACACAAATAAAGGGTACCCACTTATCCCGTACTCTGATCTTGGTGAACATCCCCAACATATAGAGTCCCAATAGGGGTCCGTAGGTATAGCCCGCAACCTTGAAAATTAGCGATACCACATCTCCCCTACTATTGGAAAACAGCATTATAATTAGAAATAATACTACCGAGAAACCAAGCAATACCCAGTTCTTCAGCTTTTTCTTGGTCTCGCTGGATTTATGGGAAATATCTAGAAAATCATAGGTGAAAGATGTTGTCAATGCCGTTAGGGAAGAGTCCACACTGGAAAAGGAAGCTGCGATAATACCCAATAAAAAACTAACTCCGGCAAAAACCCCCAAATGGTTCAACGCCAGGTCCGGGAACAGCTTATCCGTATCCAACAATGTGCCGTTTTCTCCAATAGGCAAGCTTATACCATTATTCTCGGCATAGCTGTACAACAGTATACCCAATCCCAAAAATAAAAACTGGGTAATGGCCAATATCAAGCTATAGGTAAGGGTGTTTTTTTGTGCATCCCATTGATTTTTACAGGTCAGTGTTTTTTGCATCATATTTTGGTCCAACCCTATCATAGCTATTGCCACCAGGATACCAGCAATAAACTGCTTATAAAAATTATTACTGGACTTCCCGTCCCAATTAAAGATGTCAAAATACCTATGTTCCGTAACATGCTGCACAGCTCCTGTAAACGACAAATTTAAAGAGCTTGTAATGGTATAAATAGTAATTATGGCCCCCAACACCAAAAAGGTAGTCTGTAGGGTATCGGTCCAAACAATGGTCTTTATACCAGATTTATTGGTGTACAACCATACTAAAAGTAAAATGATGATTACCGTAAGAGGAAAAGGAATCCCTATCTTGTCAAAAAGGGCAAACTGAAGGATCTTGGAAGCGAGCAATAACCTTAGAGCCGCCCCAAAAGACTGGGAAACCAGAAAAAACAAGGATCCCGTCTTATAGGTTTTAGAACCATAGCGTTGATCCAAATAAGCATATATGGAGACCAACCGCAATTTGTAATACAATGGAATTAAAACAAAGGTAATAAACAAATACCCCACTACATTCCCCAGGATAAACTGGTAGAAATAAAAACTATTGTTTCCCACCATGCCCGGCAAGGAAACAAAAGTGACCCCAGAGAGTCCGGCCCCTACCATTCCAAAAGCCACCAAAAACCAAGGCGACTGTCGGTCTCCCGTAAAATAGGACTCATCACTTCTATTTCTTGAGGTGAAATAAGAAATGGTCATGAGCAGAACAAAATATATAGTGATTATGGCTAATACTAAAAGTGGATTCAATACAAGTAGATTTTATATTGTTAAAAGTACAGTTTGTTCTATACAATTTTTAATGAAACCCCTTACTAGGGCCAAGCGACCATGACATGTGCCCGCAGTAACTTAGGGCCTGCGTATTAAAGCTGGGGCTCTTTTATTTCTTTATCAACCTTCAACAACTTTCCCAAATAAACCAACTTACATCCCTCGGAAATATCCTCAAAATCCTTGCTGAAAGAGGATATAATCTTTAAGTCGCCATCCAAGGTCTTTATAAATATTGGCACTATATCCTGGTCTGCCTTGGTTATTTCAATTAGGCCCTCATAATGCTCCTTGCCCTTCAATTCCATTTCATGGATCTTAGGATATTTTCTTGCCGCTTCCGTTAGGGTGATAAAATCATCGGTATGCGAAAATAGTCCTTCTTTTGGGTTGTTTTCCGGGTCGTTCATTTCGTCAGAATTCACCAATCGGAACGAACCCTGCTCCCCAAACTCCTTTTTAAAGGTATCTATGGCATAGGTATTAATCTCAGAATTTCCTGTCAAAGCCATTAGATAACCAACATCGTTCAGTTCTATATTATCGGTAAGGGTATCAGAATAAATATTGGCCACAAATGCTTCCAAGCCCAGACCCTTTGCTTTTTCAATATTGTTTTGGTTGTTGTCTATCAACACCACGTGCCTATTGTTCTTTTTAAGATAACTGGCTATTAACCTAGGCACCTTGGAGGCACCAATGATGAGTATCCCTTCAGACTTTTCCAAAAACACCCCAAGCAACTTGGACATAAACCGTGCCGTAGAAGCATTGAGCAATACCGTACCCAAAACAATCATAAATACCAGTGGGGTAATATACTCCGCTCCCGGTTCGCCCCGCAAAATTAATTTAGACCCAAATAGGGAGGCAATACCTGCCGCTACAATACCCCTTGGTCCTACCCAGCTAATGAACAGTTTTTCCCTAAAGTTTAAGTTGGTCCCCATAGCACTTAGAAATACCCCCAACGGTCTTACAACAAAGACCACAATGGCAAATAGGATTAAGGTATTGGGTGTGTACAACAATTCCAGTTCCGGTAGGTTCATACTCGCCGAAAGCAAAATAAATAGCATAGATATCAGGAGTATGCTCAGTGATTCCTTAAAATAAAGCAGTTCCTTAATATTGGGCAACTGGGTATTTCCCATGACCATACCCATAACCACCACGGCCAACAGCCCGGATTCATGGGCAAAAAGTTCGGAGATTACAAAAACAGAAAGCACTACGGAGAGCGACACCACATTTAACAAATAGTGGGGCACATAATTCTTTTTAATGGCCAAGGTCAAGGCATGCGCAAAACTAAAACCAAATGTAAAGCCCAACAAGAGCACTTTTAAAAACTCTAAAAATCCGGTCTGGGTATAACCCTGCCCTTCTCCTATACTAATAAACTCAAAGACCAATACGGCCACAAGCGCCCCAATGGGATCTATTAAAATACCCTCCCATTTCAATACCGCGGACAAGTCTTTCTTTAAGGGAATATTTCTAAGGATAGGGGTAATTACAGTAGGACCGGTAACAATAATAAGTGCGGAAAACAAAAAGGAAATTTGCCAGGTTAACCCAAAAATAAAATGTGCGGCCGTTCCTGCCAAAAAGAAGGTAACTGCAGCACCCAAAGTAATCAGCTTGGTTATCATGGGTCCTACATTGGCCACCTCAGAACGTTTTAAGGTGAGCCCTCCTTCAAAAAGAATCACCCCTATGGCCAAGGATACAAAATGATAAAGGCTTTCCCCAAGAAACAAGCCCTCTTTTTCGTTCCAAATAGGTCGGATCAATTTTGTACCGTCCTCCGTGAACAATGTAGATATTGGGCCCACTAACAGACCTATTAAAATCAGGGGCAAAATGGCCGGTAATTTAAAGCGCCATGCCACCCACTGGGCTATTATACCAAGAATGATTATTCCAGCAAGTTCTACCATAAAAAAATTTGAAGCAATATAAGTTTTAATCTAGAAAAAATCCGTCTCTGTCAAAAAAAACCTTGCCCTATACCCTAGAATGCATTTACCACTGGTTTGGTGCTCATGACAGAATATTAGCCATGGCAGACCTTAATACCAATATTTTAAAGAATAAAGCCCTTGTTCTCACTTTTGCCTTATAGACATAGAAGCAATCCTATCTAGACCCCCAAAACGCTATCGGGTACCACAGTACTCCTGCCTTGTTCATTTATAAACAAAAAAAACCATAACAGGCAGCCATTTTGCTGGTATTAAGGCCAGTTTCAGCGTAGCACACCAAATATTTTTGATAGCTAAGGTTGTATAAATCAAATAATTCCCTATTTTTTGGGTATAAATTATACCTATATGGCGGAAACGTACATACTAGACCTTCTTCTTATTTTGATTGCCGCTTGGATAGGCGGCATGTTGGCCAAACGTGTAGGTTTTCCACCCATTCTGGGAGAACTCTTTATCGGAATTATTTTGGGTCCCGCAATTTTAGGAGTATTGGAAACTTCTGCGGCCGTAGATTCCCTTGCCCAATTAGGTATTATTTTCCTTATGGCCTATATAGGAATGGAAATTAATTTCAAGGACCTGGGAAAAGCCTCTTGGCCTGGTTTGCTGGCGGCAATCGGAGGTTTCGTGGTTCCGTTTGTATTGGGATATTACACCATAATAGCTTTTGAAGGTACCCAAATGGCCGCCATTTTTGTTGGGATTGCAGTTGGGGTAACCTCCTTGGCCACTAAAAGTAGGATTTTGGTTGATTTAAAGCTCTTGGATACCAGAATTGCCTATGTACTTATGGCCGGAGCATTGATATCGGACACCTTGGCCCTGGTGATATTTGCAGGAATTATTGGTTTTGTGGACGTGGGCAGTGTAAACGCTACGGCATTGGGCTGGGTGGCAGGTAAAGCCATCTTATTTTTTATTTCCACCGCTTTGATCGGAATTTACTTTTTCCCATTATTGGGCAAGTTGTTGTCCAAGGTAAAAACCCTTGTACGAACCTTCCATTTTACCGTAATGCTAATTATTGTACTAGGATTTTCAGAACTTGCGGAAATTGCAGGGCTCCATGGTATTTTGGGAGCATTCATGGCCGGACTCTTTATGAGGGAAGGTGTATTTTCCAGGCAGGTCTTCAAGGAAGTTACCATAGTTTTCCACGATGTCGCCATTGGTTTTTTGGCTCCAATATTCTTTGTTACCGCAGGTTTTAATGTTAGCCTAGAAGTTTTTCAGACCAATTTATTATTACTGATACTCGTAATTCTAGGGGCAGTTGTAGGTAAGATTTTAGGTACCGCATTGTTCTATCTGCCCAGCGGATATGGGTGGCGCGAAGGTATTACCATTGGCACCGGAATGAACGGAAGGGGAGCCGTAGAAATTATAATAGCCGGAATAGGACTTCAATTGGGAATCATAAGCACAGAAATATTTTCCATTCTGGTGTTTATGGCCATAGCTACTACCCTCACCGTTCCCTTTTTTCTTACCTGGACCACCAATTGGCTAAGAAAAAAAGGGCAATTGGTAAAGCAAAAATCAAGAACAGGTTACCTTATCCTTGGAGCCAACCCCCTAGCGGTACTCATGGCCAAACATCTTGGGGAAAACAGTGAAGTGGTTCTTATAGATGCCAATAAAGATTTGGTCAATGAAGCCAATGAGCTAGGCATTAAGGCCATTCAAGGAAATGGACTAAAAGAGGATACCCTCCAAAACGCCGGAGCAAATACTAAAAATGTCTTTATAGCCCTTACCGGGAATAACGAAATAAACCTCCTTACTGCCCAATTGGCGCATAACTCCTTTTATATTCCCAACAAAATAGTGTTGATTTCCCCTGGGAGCAACGGTGCAGGAACCCATTTATTGGATTCCATGGGGGCGTCATCCCTATTTGCCAACAAAACCGATCTTGGTCCCTGGACCTATAAAATATCGGCCGGGGAATTTGAAGAACACCAAGAGCAGGTAGATTTGACCATCAATACTAGGGACTGGGTAAAAAATAAAGGTTTGGATAAAACTATTCTTCCTATTATAATCGTGGACGAATCCGGGCAAAAAAGGCCTTTCCATTATGGAGATAGCATCAATGCCAATGAGAAGGTGATCTACTTGATATAATCTTTAGGCCCACTACCTCCAATAAAATGTTAAAAATCCCCTAATAAAGCGTGGTTTCAAGGAATATGCCTCTCCCTTTTCTTATTTTGCATTGCTTATTCAAATTCCATGAAGTTATACCCCATAGAAGCAGGAAATTTTAAGTTGGACGGTGGGGCCATGTTTGGTGTAGTCCCAAAATCTCTTTGGAACAGAACCAACCCTGCCGACGCCAATAATATGATAGATATTGCCGCCCGATGTCTTTTGGTGGAAGAAGGCAACCGCCTCATCCTGATAGACACCGGAATGGGTAATAAACAATCCGATAAATTCTTTGGTTATTATTATAGGTGGGGCGACCATAGCTTGGACAGCTCCCTACAAAAATACGGCTTCCATAGGGATGATATTACCGATGTTTTCCTTACCCATTTGCACTTTGACCACTGTGGGGGAAGTATTCAATGGAACAAGGATAGGACGGGATACGAACCCGCCTTTAAAAATGCCACTTTTTGGACCAATGAAGAACATTGGAACTGGGCCATACAGCCCAACGATAGGGAAAAAGCATCATTCCTTAGCGAAAACCTGCTCCCCATGCAGGACAGTGGACAGTTGCAATTTGTTAGCAGAAATGATACGCCTTATGTTTCCAATTCGGAATTGGACTTCGGAATTTTATTTGTAGACGGACATACCGAAAAACAAATGATACCGCATATTAATTTTAACGGCAAAACCTTGGTCTTCGCGGCAGACCTACTGCCTACAGTGGGCCATATTCCCCTACCATATGTAATGGGCTATGATACCAGGCCCCTTTTAACCCTAAAAGAAAAGGCCTTGTTTCTGGACAGTGCGGTTAAAAATAACTTTTACCTATTTCTGGAACACGATGCCCATAACCAAGTCTGTACCCTGCAGAACACAGAAAAAGGGGTTCGTTTAAAAGAAATATATACCTTTGCCCAATTTTTGGAATAATATGATCTACGGTAGACTCCCATACTTGGCGGCCTGCGCCATACTGCTAGGTTACGGTTGTAAGAGAACGGCAGACCATAGCACAGATTTTACCTCAGAGTTTATGTTCACCAAGGGTATTGAAGGTCCGGCCGTAAATGCCGAAGGGGACTTGTTTGCCGTTAATATTAAAGAAGAAGGCACAATTGGTATCGTAAACCAAAAGGGAGAAGGAGAGATATACCTTAGACTGCCTGAGGGGAGCATAGGAAATGGCATAAGGTTTGATCTGGAAGGAAATATGTTTATCGCAGATTACCTAGGCCATAAAATATATAGGGTAAAAAAAAATACCAGAAATTTGGAGGTCTGGGCCCAGGATGCCACTATGAACCAGCCCAACGATCTGGCCATAGCGCCCAATCATTACATCTATTTAAGTGACCCCAATTGGTCTAAAGGCAGCGGCAAGATCTGGATGGTAGACCCCTCCCAAAAAATTAGCCTATTGGAAGATAATATGGGCACTACCAACGGAATTGAAATAAGCCCAGATGGCAAACGCCTTTACGTAAACGAATCTGTTCAGCGCAAGGTTTGGCAGTTTGATATTAAGGATGATGGCAGCCTGCACCACAAAAAGGAACTTATTTCATTCCCCGATTTTGGTTTGGATGGGATGCGATGCGATGTTAAAGGCAATCTATATATTACCCGCTATGACAAAGGAACGGTAGTAGTGGTGAGTCCAGATGGTAAGGTACTGAACGAAATTAAGCTCAAAGGAAAAAAACCATCAAATATTAGCTTTGGGGGCAAAGACGGTAAAACCTGTTTTGTTACCATGGCAGACCGTGGCTGTATTGAAACCTTTAGGGCCAAATTCAAGGGAAATTCATTTAAATAAACTAATATAATTAAACACTGCAATACAATGACATTAACATTTAACAGAACTATTTTGGCCGTATCGGCCTCCCTATTCCTTTATGGCTGTGGTAGTACCGCCCTGGTCTCTACCCCCATAGAGAATATAGATACCGTACCGCTTAAGACATCGGCATTGACCGAAGCGGAGAAAAAGAACTGGGGCCATGCAGACCTACTTACCGATACCATTCCGGGAATGAGTGTAGACAAGGCCTATACCGATATTATTAAGAATAAAAAAGGAGAAAAGGTAATAGTAGCGGTATTGGATTCCGGTATGGACCTTGACCATGAAGATCTAGTAGATGTTCTTTGGGTAAACGAAGATGAGATAGCCGGGAACAACAAGGACGATGATAATAACGGTTATATAGACGACGTACACGGTTATAATTTTTTAGGGGAATCCTATAACGAACAGTTGGAAATGGCACGTATCGTAGATAGAAAATTGGGCGATGCTGCCTTGCAGGCCAAGGCCAAAAGTGCCCTGGATACTGACTATCAAAAGGCCATACAGAACAAAAATCAGTACGAACAAATTCTACAGGCCGTACAAAATGCCGACACGGAAGTAAAAGCGTTTTTGGGCAAGGATACCTACACCAAAAAGGATTTGACCCAAATTGAAACCGAGAACGAGACCATGCTAAGGAACATCAGTATATTGATGCAGATGTTCACCATAAAGGATTCTATTCCGGAAGTTCTTTCAGAGCTAAAAAGTGGGGTAAAACACTTTTCGGACCAACTTAACTACAATCTAAATGTAGATTTTGATGGAAGAAGCATAGTAGGTGATGATCCCTATGATATTACTGATCTGGACTACGGAAATGGAAATCCAGAAAACAGGGTGGAAGACGAAAGTCACGGTACCCATGTTGCAGGTATTATTGCTGCAGAGCGAAATAATGGTTTAGGTGCCAACGGTGTGGCCAACAATGTGGCCATTATGAGTATTAGGGCGGTACCCAACGGGGACGAGTACGATAAGGATATAGCCTTGGGAATACGTTATGCTGTAGACAACGGTGCCAAAATCATCAACGGTAGTTTTGGAAAAGCATTCTCCCCCAATGCCGATTGGGTCTATGAGGCCATTAAGTACGCCGCTGAAAATGACGTTCTTTTTGTACATGCCGCCGGAAATTCTGGTGATGATCTTGACGATCCCAATAACCCTAATTTTCCCAATGACCAAATTAACAACGGCCCGGAAATAGCCGATAATGTTATTACCGTGGGCGCCTTGTCTAACCAATACGGTTCGGAAATGGTAGCTTCATTTTCCAATTATGGCAAAATCAATGTAGACGTTTTTGCTCCGGGAGATGCTATCTATTCTACCATGCCCAACAACGAATACGATTTTCAGGGAGGTACTTCCATGGCGGCTCCTGCTGTTGCGGGCGTAGCTGCTTTGATAAGATCGTACTATCCAAAATTAACCGCTTCAGAAGTAAAGCAAATAATCCTAAAATCCGGTCTTACAACAAAGTCTAAAGTAATCGTTTCCGGGGACGCCTCCAAAGCCATGGATTTTCAGAATATCTCTAAATCCGGTAAAATGGTGAATGCCTACAATGCATTGATCATGGCACATGCAGTGTCCAAAGGAAAAATAAAATTATAATACAACGGATCTGGAAGACCACAATAATAGCCTATGTGATTAGATTTGTTATTATGGTCTTCCAAGGTCATCCGTACCCCAAAGCATTATCCAAATGACAAGCTCTGGGCATGAACATATTTGGGAAGTTCTTTAAGATAGGATGATCTAAGAATTACTTGGTAGGTATGCAATGGTTACCTACTCCCATTTCTAATAAATTAAAAGAGAATTAAATGAAACACAGCAACGGTCTTTTTATTGGTTTGGTACTTACCATCCTTGGCCTTACCTCTACCCTTAAGGCACAGAACAATACCTCTTACTGGCAACAAAAGGTAGATTATACCATGGAGGTAGACATGGATGTTAAAAACTTTCAATATCAGGGAACCCAAAAATTGGTATACACCAATAATTCTCCCGAAACTTTGAAAAGGGTTTACTACCACCTCTATTTCAATGCATTTCAACCGGGTAGCGAAATGGATGTACGCCTGCAAAACATTGCCGATCCCGATGGTAGAATGATGGACGACGGCAAAAGCCGTATAGCTAGTCTAGGACCTGATGAAATTGGTTATCTTAGGGTTAATTCCCTAACCCAGGACAATAAGGCTGTTTCCTTTGTGGAGGAAGAAACTGTTTTGGTAGTGGACTTAAATAATCCTATTCCTCCAGGGGGACAAGCTACCTTTGATATGACCTTTACGGGCCAGGTCCCATTACAAATACGGCGTAGTGGTAGAAATAGCAGCGAGGGCGTAGCTCTTTCTATGACCCAATGGTATCCTAAAATGGCGGAATACGATTTTGAAGGTTGGCATGCAAACCCTTATATTGGAAGGGAATTCCATGGTGTTTGGGGCGATTTTGATGTAAAACTTACCTTGGATAAAAAATACGTTGTGGGCGGTACGGGCTACCTACAAAACCCACAGGAAATAGGCCATGGCTATGAAGCTCCCGGTACCAAAGTAAAAAAGACCAAGGGCAAAACACTTACCTGGCATTTTAAGGCCCCAATGGTACATGATTTTATGTGGGCCGCAGACCCGGATTACCTTCACGATACCGTACAGGTAGAAAATGGGCCAGTGCTGCATTTCCTGTATAAGGACAACAAAAAAATCTTGGAAAACTGGAAGAACCTACAGCCCAAAACTGTTGAGGCAATGGAATTCTTTAACAAGAATATTGGCGAATACCCCTATAAGCAATACTCCGTAATTCAGGGAGGTGACGGTGGCATGGAATACGCCATGAGTACCTTGATCACTGGAGAGAGGAGTTTTGGGAGCCTGGTTGGTGTAATGGTACACGAATTGGCACATTCTTGGTTTCAGCACATTCTTGCGAGCAACGAGTCCAAACACGAATGGATGGATGAAGGTTTTACCTCCTTTATTTCCAGTCTGTGCATGGACCAGATTATGGATCAAAAGAACCAAAATCCTTTCTCTGGCTCATACAATGGGTACTATAACTTGGTGGCCTCTGGTAAAGAACAACCACAGACGACCCATGCGGACCGTTACGATCTAAATTTTGCCTATGGCGTTGCGGCATATAGCAAAGGAGCTATATTTTTATCCCAATTGGGTTACGTAATAGGGCAGGATAAATTAATGGAAACCCTTAGAAAATACTACGAGGATTTTAAATTTAAGCACCCTACGCCCAACGATATTAAAAGAACTGCGGAAAAAGTCTCCGGAATGGAATTGGACTGGTACCTTACAGATTGGACCCAGACCACCAATACCATAGATTATGGTATTAAAGCAGTTCTTGCCGATGGCGAAAATACCAAGGTTAGCCTTGAACGTATAGGCCTAATGCCTATGCCATTGGATATTTTAGTGCTGTATAACGATGGTACACAGGAAACTTTTTATGCTCCACTGCGTATGATGCGAGGCGAAAAAGAAAACCCTTACCCCAATCTAAAAAGAACGGTATTGGAAGACTGGCCCTGGGCATATCCCAACTATGATTTTATTTTGGAAAAGCCCCAGAGTAGCATCAAGGCAATTGTTTTGGACCCCTCCCAATTAATGGCCGATATAAACGAGGAAAATAACGTTTGGCAGCCCCAGGAATAGGGCATTTCCAACAGGTATAATCCGTTTAAAATGGTCTTTGGAAGGCTATTTTAAACGGATTTTTTATTATTGTACCACCATGTATTGGCATACATGGCATTCTTGGCCATATGCTCCCTATTGCTCATTAAGATAAAGCGCTCATTCACCCTCCTACTGCGGTACCCCAACAAGTGAAAAATGGGCTTTACCAATATTCTGGCCGTTTTTCTGTTAACCATCAAGGATCTTTTTTGCCTATCGGCCCAACTAACTCCGGGAAGCAATCCCAGCAGGGCATCAAATTTAATTTTACGGAAAACAACCGAAAGCCATAAGGCCAATTGGGGTATCTGTCTAATAAGAAAAAATCCTTCATCTCCCTGGTTTTGGTACAAAGGCATAAAAATCCTGCCCTCCTTTTGAGCCAATACCTCCCTGTTGTTCTGATGGGCCAACAGTTCTCCCCTTTTCACCAATTGAAAACTCTTGAAACCTGGAAGCATTTTAAAATGTTGGGTAGCTAGGATAGGGTGACGGTAAAAGATCTCAAAAAAACGGAGCTCGTTCAAGGCAGCGTTCTTCAGTTGCGTAAAATATCCATTGAAGCCCTGCACTGCCTTCCTAGGGATTAAACCACTAAAAACAAGTGTTAACCACATAAAGGCAATACTGTTTTCTACCGCCTCTTTTTCTATATGCTGCCCCGATTCGAACCCCAGGGAAAGATAACCCTGTTCATTTATATAACTCAATAGAGGCCCTTCCAGATATTCTTCTATTCCCAAAATAATAGGTACTGGAAAGAGATTGGAAAATTTTCTGTTGATCATGGCATCATTGATAGTAATAAATGGCAGTGTTCTACTGGAAGTGGTATGGAAATCGATAAAATAGAACGGCCCCGACTCTACTTCCAAAATAGTGGCCAAAAGCTTGTATAGGGCCCACAACTCTTTTTCCTCCCTATGCCGGTCCTGCTCAACTTTTTCACTTATTTTTTTAATATTTTCGGCCGTCCACATCCTATTTAGATCCTGGTCCAAATATCGTTTTCCGGACAACAGTGCAGGGATATTGCCACGGATGCCATATAGGGTTCCCTGAATAGATGGTTTGTCTTCCCTTAACTTGGAAAACACCTCTTCCATGGCCTTGTTGCCCGAAGGTTCATTTCCATGGATACCTCCAAAAAAAACTACCGTAGGTCCTGCATTCCCATTGCCAAAGTGACCAATGATATGTGCATCAGCAGATATTTCCCCTACTCCCATACATCTTTATTTGTTACTATACCCACCAATTTTTTACCATGGACTACCGGTAAACAATTTATGGCATTGGCTTCCATTAATTGCTTGGCCCTGTAAACAGTTTCTTCTTCGGTTATGGTGATCAACTTTGTTTTCATAATGGCCTCTATACGCTCTTCCAATTTTTCGGGGTTTTTTAAATAATCCTCCAGATCGGTCCAGGTAAGCAATCCAACCAAATCCTGCTCATTGTTGAGTATGGGTACATGGTGAATATTTTTCCATTGCATCATCTTCAATACCAATTCTGAACTGTCGGTTACTTGAGCGGTTACGGTCTTCACGTTCATTACATGCAGTACCTTACGCTCTTCCCTGGGCAGCACATAGGCCTCTAGCCTAGGTAACTCCCAGGCATCAACGGTATATCCCTTTTGTTGATAGTGATACATTTGCTCCGTTAATATAGAAAGGGCATCGGGCAGTTTAAATTCCTTTCGTAGCTTTCTATAACTACCAACGATCCACCTGGAACCATTTTCAGAACCTATCCTTTTTTCTATTATTTTTAAATAGTGTTCTGCATCCTTGGGTGCCACTCCCATCTTGTACAAGCCTTTATAGGCCATTGGCAAAAATATATCCAATAGTAGTTGCTGGGAAGGCAGTAGTTGACCATCCCAATAAAATTGGGCCGCCATACCGTAACGTGCTGCAATGAAAAAATTGGCTTTTGCATCCTGGAAATCCATTTTGGTATGAATGGCATTATACTTTTTGGGTCTGCCCATCATCACCCCCACCCAGAACATCATATTGGCAATTTGGTCTTCTGTAGAGGGACCGGAGGGAATATACCTGTTCTCAATTCGTATATGAGGTTTTCCATCACTAACACCATAACAGAGTCGGTTCCACGTATAAACCGTTCCATTGTGCAGGCCCAAGGCCTTCAACTTTGGTATTTTCCCCTGCTTTAATTCGCTCATACTATCCCCCGCCGTAGTTGCACATAAAAAACTTCTAAATCCGGTAATGGATTCTTTGAAATAGTCTACTACGGTACCCTGTGCCCAATCATTTCCAAAATGCACTCTGGCCTCCCTTTCATTTAAAAGAAAGGTACTGGCCCTGGTATCCACACTTTGGGTAAAAAGGGCAATCCTGGTCTCTTCCCAAAGTTCGCGCCCAAATAACATTGGTGAATTGGTACAAATAGACAGAATGGGACCGGCAATGGCCTGGGCCCAATTATAGGTATCCACAAAATCATGGGGGTCTATCTGTAAATGCGACTGAAAGCTGGTGTTACAGCCTTCAAATAGTACCGAATCATGGTGAATATTCAACTCGTCCACCCCTTTTATATGTAGCTCAATATTGCTCTGTCTATGTTCCCGGACCACCTCGTTCAATATCTTGTACCGCTTAATGGGTGTCATATAATTGGTCTCCAAATGTTTCTTTGCTATAGTGGGCAAGACCCCTGTGAGGATTATCT
Organism: Arenibacter sp.; assembly: GCA_041582955.1. GTDB lineage: Bacteria > Bacteroidota > Bacteroidia > Flavobacteriales > Flavobacteriaceae > Arenibacter. The sequence goes on along the minus strand of JBFHGV010000004.1, from coordinate 1,148 downwards.
TGGTGCCGTACTGGGCAGCTACCTTGTCCGCTTTGGACAAAAGACTGTTCAATTGAAGATGCATTTGGGAAAAACAATTGTCGCGCAACGGAATTGGGTCCAAATTAATCTCCAGATTATACAAGGCCAATTCTGTAGTAAAGTGCGGATCATCAATGGCCTTAAGCACTTCCAATGCCTTTTTTGATGGCTGCCAGGCCGTATCTACCAAACAGAATTCCTGTTCGGCCCCTATTCTAATGGGACTTCTTTCAAACATGCCATTATCCAACATATGCCCCATGGCCTCAATATCGGCCAACAACTGCTTTATATACAAACCCTTTTTGGGATTGTCCCTAAGTTTTTCTACCTGTAATTCTCCCATTGTCCAATATTTTGGGTATGCAAAAAATCGCCATACAATTTATATTCCCAATATAACGGCAATAGGGTTTTTAGACTATGATGAAAATCATATCGGTAAACTGTGATATTTATTTTTACTTTTACGGCATAATGTCGTTTACACTCCCTAAAAAAGAAAAGCTAAAAAGCAAAAAACTAATAGAACAGTTATTTGCGGAAGGAATTGGTATTACCAATTATCCCTTAAAACTGGTATACCTAAGAACTACCTTTCCCGATGGTTGCAAGTGCAAGGTGGGGGTAACGGCCTCCAAAAGAAATTTTAAGAGTGCTGTAAAAAGAAATCGGATCAAAAGACTGTTGCGCGAAAGTTACCGACTCAACAAACACCTAATTTTTAACAACATAGAGGGCGACTTTGCGTTTATGTTTTTATACCTTGGTAGGGAGATGCCCAAGCAGAGCAAAGTAACGCAGTCCATGATACTTCTATTGGAGAAATTTGTTGATGAAATAGCCAAGGGCACAAAGAACAATTAGGGAAGGTCAAGCTCATCCCAAAATCCGTATCCCAATGGTTATATGGAGTTAAACAGTGGGTTTTAACCGACAGATAAAAAATATAATATACAGATGAAAAAGATATTTAAAAAAAGGGTATTGGTACCAATTCTAGCCCTTGTCTTACTGATCGCCGGGAGTAGTTTTAGGGGTGATTTTTTTGAAATTGCCAAACAGATCGAAATCTTTACCACCTTGTTCAAGGAACTGAATATGAACTATGTGGACGAAACCAACCC
>JBFHGV010000003.1:0-24696 GCA_041582955.1 Arenibacter sp. | reverse complement strand
GCAACCTATCCTATCAGTTTTTTGGCAAGGTCAATGACCCGGATACCGCCAAATACTACGAACGCTTTTTTGAAATCGTGCGCAAAGAGACCACCAGTGTCAACCGTGGACATAATCTCAATTTTGATACGCGCATTACCACCGGCGAAAAGGAAGTAGCGAAACGACGAGCAGATCTATTCTTTAGGCTGCAACAATGTGAGTTTATTGCCTTTGCCGATGGAAGGGACAAAAAACTGCAGTTTAAATTACAGAACATTAAAAAAGAAATTCCACCTAAAACGAATTACTTTACCCAGGAAGATATGAGAATGAATTTTGAAAGGATTTATAGAGAGGTTAATACTATAACTGGCATTGGCACATAGCTGTTAAGATATTTCAGTTTTTAAATCAACCCTCTATTTTGTATTCCGTTATAATTGGTATATCATTTAAATTTATGTGATTTGTTCAATTGACTACTTTTTTAGAATATCAGAAGCATATCAAGGTGTCCTCAATCCTTAACGAATGTGAAACTGGCAAAATATCCTACCAAGAAACAATATACAACCCCTGTGGCAAAATAAACCTTTGTGTTAACAAGCTTAGTAACGGCAACATATACTTGAACCATGATACCAATTAAAACAAATTTTGGAATTAGTGCAGGGTATGTAGTTTAGAAAAAATATAAAATGTGAATTTTACTTAAAGTCATGGACAAGGGGTATTTTTTTTAATTGTAAAATAAAATGTTGAACCCATTCCTAATTCAGAAGTCAACCAAATTCTGCCTCCCAAAAACTCAACACTTCTTTTGACAACGGCGAGACCAATCCCTGTCCCTTCATATCGCTCTCTATTATGTAGCCTTTGAAATACTCCAAATATCTTTTCAAAAAATTGAGGTTCTATCCCAATTCCATTATCTTCTATACTGAATTCCCATTCATTTGGTTTTTCTTCGGCAAGAATCTTTATTGTAGGAGGTTCATCTTCTTTACTATACTTAATGGCATTATCTATGAGGCAATGGAATATTTGCGTAATGGGAGCTTTGTGAACCCTAATTGTTGGTAGTTCATTGAAATCAATAACTACTGATTTTTCAGATAGAACCTTTCTTCTTAATTGTTTGTAATCATTTAAAACTCCATTTAAATCAACTTCTTCCAATTCTTCGGTAGGTTTGTTTGCTCTAGAATATAAAAGTAGGTCCAAAATAATTTGTTTCATCCTCCTTGCGCCATCCAACGCATAGTGGATATACTGATTGGCTTTATCGTCCAACTGATCACCGTACTTTATTTTTAATTGTTCCATGAAGCTAGAGATCATTCTTAATGGTTCTTGTAAATCATGTGAGGTTACAAAAGCAAACTGCTCTAATTCTTCATTGGAACGCTCTAGTTCTAACGAATAATTCTTGAGCGATTCATTGAGTTTTTGTAATTCGATTTCAGATTCCTTTCTTGCGGAAATATCCTGAAAACTTCCAAATATTCTCCACGGCTTACCATTTAATTTCTCAAGACTTCCTATGGAACGTACCCATCTTTCTTTAAGGCCTTTTGTTACAATAACAGCCTCAAAATCAAAATCAGCACCAGTAGAAATACATTGGTCAATACTATTTTTTACCAGTGGACGATATTCCTCGCGATAAAAGTTTATAGCGGACACAAGGTCAGGCTTAAAAGTATTAGGGTCTGTTTCATGCAGGAGATGGACTATCTCAGACCAATACACAGAGGATTGTTTTAAATCAACCTCCCAAGCCCCAATTTTCGACAATTTACTTGCCTGTTTGTTAAGTTCTCGTAAAACCTTTTCCTCTGTTATATTTTTTGCTGAGGCGTATATTAATCCACTAGTAATATCGGAATGACAACTCCAACTTAACCAAAGGACTTTTCCTTCTTTGGTTATATAACGATTCTCAAAAAGAAACGTTCTAGCTCCACTTGTCAAGCGACTAATTTCGTTTGAAGATATTTTTTTGTCTTCAGGGTGAACAAATTCATCGAAGGAATGATATAATATTTCTTCCTCAGAATAACCCAATAAATCACATCCCGCTTTATTTATTTTTAAAAATCGGCCATTAAAGTCGGCAACGCATAAAACTTCAGGTATGGAATTGTAAAGATATTTTAATTCATATTCTAGTTTTTTACGGTTTATTTCGGAGCCAATGAAGTTTTCCATACGACCCAAAATCTCACTATATTTCCCAAGATACGAAGGTTCTCTCGTTGTTCCTATTAGCAATACTCCTGTAACTTCCCCTTTAAAAGTAAGGGGAAGACCAAGTACGGATTTCAACCCTAGTTTATTGGCTTCAATATTTCGAGTATAATATTGCTCTATTTGCTTTTCATCCCATAAAAGTTGTTTTTTATCCTTCCAAATTTTTCCGGGCAGGCCAATGTTTTTTTTGAAAGAAGTGATCGACCTATTGTGGATAAGTGAGTTCCCGTCATTGCTATAATTCCCAATTAGCCGTAGCTCAATTTGCTCCATATTGGGACACCATAATTCAATCAAATCAAATTTGCCAAAGTAATAAATGCTTTTGCATAACTGTGTAGCTGCTGTTGGTAGATCCTCGTCATTACTAAAGCACAAACTTATTTGATTAAACAAGTCTTTTTCGAGTTCCCTGTTTTTGTGTTCGGTAACATCTCTTTGTACAGAGATCCAATGTGTAAACCAACCATATTGGTCGGCTACAGGACTCACAACAAAATTCACCCAAAACTCCTTACCGTATTTTGTATAATTTAAAATGGTTACTTCCGAAGGTTCCCAGCGCCTAAGCTTTTCACCTAGTTTTCTAAGTTCCTTTTGATTGGAGTCTCTACCTTGTAGAAATCTTGGGTTTTTTCCAATTACTTCATTAAGACTATAACCTGTTTGGTTTTTGAAAGCTTTATTAACATAAACTATTTTGGGTCCAGGTTCGTCTAGGGGCTCAGCCTCTGTAATAATTATAGCGTCAGTAGTACTATCGATTACCTTTTCAAATAACCGAAGTTTCTGTTCTTCTTCCACTTTGGAAGTAATGTCCCTGGAGTTTGCCACAATGCCCCTTACAGAAGGATTGTCGAGCATATTGGTCAAAACGGTCTCTGTCCATCGCCACTCTTTTTGTTTGTTTTGAAAACGAAACGGTTCCAGTTTAACCTTCTTTTCTATCGCTATTTTCTGCAAACCGGCTAAAGTTTTTTCTGCATCTTCCGGGTGGATAAATTCAAGCGCATTTTTTCCAATAAATTCCTCTGGAGTAATTCCAAGCACCGAAGTACTAGTTGGACTTACGTAAAGATAGTTACCTTCCTGGTCAAGAATTCCTATTAGATCGGAACCTTCCTGAACAAGGGATTTAAAACGTTGCTCACTTAGTCTAATTAGTTCTTCCTTCCCTATTTGCTCCCTTGCATCCCTTGCTACACAGTAAGTTAGTTTGGTAAGATTATCCCATCGTGCCGACCATAAATTGTAGGCTATATCGCCATCCTTTTTTTTGTATCGATTTACAAATGATTTAATTTCTTGTCCATTAACAATTGCTTGTTCTATTTCCAAGGTCTTGGGCAAATCCTCCTCAATGATCAAATCCCGATATGTTTTACCAATTAATTCTTCGGGTAAATACCCCCAAAGAACTTCAGATGCAGCGCTTACAAAAACAAAATTTCCCGCTTCATTGATGGTACAGAAAGTATCTAAAGAAGAATCCATCAGTTGTTTGGCATCAGAGATTTGCCTAACAATACTGGTTATGTCACGTGATTGACAAGCGACGTAGTGAGTTTTGCCATCGTCGTCCAATAAAGGATAAAATTTAACCTGACCATATTCCTTGGTATTGTTTTCCGGATTATAAAAGTGTTCCTCTATTTCAAAATACTGGCCATCGAGTGCCTTTGTATAATATTCTTTCCATTTATTGATATATCCATCTCCAAATCCTTCAACAAATACAGGCTTATTGAGCTTCATTTCTGAGCCCGTTACTTTTTTCATTAACTTTAGATAAGCTTTATTCGCGTACACCAAATGAAACTCATTATTTATAACCCAAACAAGGTCGCTACTATTATCAAGAAACAAATCGCTAAAATGTCCTTGATTCATGTTTTGATATTTTTTTTATCCATATCTAATTTTTTTTTTTCGATTGAAAATCCATTTCAATTTTGTTAATGCCTAATTTAATATTTTCAGTTTGTTTAGAATTATGCAATTTTTATTTAAAATAGACCAAAATTGTTTAAAACGATTATGCTGTTATTTCTCAGTTGGGAAATAACAGAGATTTTTTTAAATGGGAAATCAGGTTATTTGAATTTTCTAATTTAGGTTTTTCGAATACCGTTACAATGAATTATAGGTTTCTAAAGTAGCAGGTTTTACATCGTTGAATCATATTGAATAACCATAAGAGACAAACTAAAATTACTACAGCACCTAAGTTATTCATTGGTATCAATATACACAAGCCAAACATAACAATTCATTGCGAATGAATTATAAGAGGATATTTATTGAGGTCATGGTAATTGAAAAGTTGAACGTTTGACAGCAATTCAAATAATATTCGCAAGAATTTTTATATTACTTGATGGGGCAATTGCAGGAAAGATAGTTTTAAACTAGAATCCAGTAATATAAGACATGGTCAATATTGATGTCTGACTTAAATAAATAGAAACTACTTAACTTTGATAAACAGTAGCACCTTAGTGACTGGTTTTAATCTTAATTATCATATGTACATGTTTTGGATTTTCCAAATCAAAAAAATAATTTTGTCCGATTACTGCTTTAAGTGTAAGTAACCCGGTCATGGGCAATCCAAGACTTTTTATTTTTTGCGCTCCCCAGCCAGATACGTCATAAGGTGTGAAAATAGAAGAATGGACAAATTTAGAGCACCAAAGTTTGGTTTTCTAAAATTGTCCATTCGTATTCTATCTAAAGAATCAATAAAGATTTTCCACAATGTCCAACTTTATTTGAGGCGTTGACATTGGACCAACTTTGTTATATGGTCTCACAGCTGCATCCTTACTCTTCTGGTCTTTATAATTTGCACTCTAGTAGTTTATGAAAATCCAACCCTGAATTGGTTCGGCCCCATTCCCTAGATTAATCGTATAGAAATAAGAACCGGTTGGCAATTTTTCGTTTCTTGATTTGTAAATCCCTTCCCAGTCGTTTGCATATCCGTTTGCGGTATAGACTGGATGACCCCATCTATTGAATACCTGTACATGGTTGTTTGGGTAATTATCAATGCCAGGTATGACCCAGCGATCATTATTGCCATCGCCATTTGGAGTAAATGCTTGCGCAGGAACCAGTTTCGGAGCACTTGTTTTAGGGAACGCATCATTGGCATCCATAATTCCATCATTGTCGTCGTCATCGTCTTCATTATCACCTAGACCATCATTATCGGTATCAGAGTCCTCTGATGAGTCCAAAGGGAATTGATCCAAATCATCCGATACTCCGTCCCCATCATCATCGGTATCCTTATTGTTGCCAATTCCATCACCATCCGTGTCGAGATTCTCACTAGGATCATTGGGGAAATCATCTTCATAGTCCAAAAATCCGTCATTGTCGTCATCTAAATCCATATTATCCCCCAGTCCATCACCATCTTTATCAACGGTTTCTGTTGGATCTATTGGGAATGCATCTTCCGTGTCCAAAACACCGTCATTATCGTCATCCATATCACAAATGTTACCCTCACCGTCCAAATCTGTATCCAGCTGGTCTGGATTTGAAATATAAGGGCAATTATCCAACGTATCAATAATACCATCCCCGTCTATGTCGGTCGCAGGGTTCAAAGGATCGGAATCTTCCGTGTCCGGCAAACCATCATTGTCATCATCAGTATCTTGATTATCACCAACGCCATCGCCATCGGAATCGGTGACTTCATTGGCATCGTAAGGGAAGGCATCGGCATTGTCGCCAATGCCATCTCCATCCGAATCGGTATCCTCATTGGCATCGTTGGGGAATGCATCGGCATTGTCACCGGTACCATCACCATCCGAATCGGTATCCTCATTGGCATCGTTAGGGAAGGCATCATGGGCGTCATTGGTCCCGTCCCCGTCCGTATCCTTTTGCATATCCGAACAACCGGCAGGATCTACCGTTTCACCACTAGAAGTGTTTGGACATTGATCAAGGTTATCCGTTACACCATCACTGTCCGTATCCTTTTGCGTTTCACTGCATCCGTTCGTATCCACGGTTTGTCCTGTCGGTGTATTGGGGCATTGGTCAAGTACATCTGGTATACCATCACCGTCAGCATCACATTCATATCCACCATCAGTAATTACCCATCCAAAAAAGTTGATTAAATTTTGTCTTGAAGATTCTCCTTGACAGTAAATAGATAATCCTCCATCAAATGTTACATTGTTTTTGAGGGTTAGTGAATTCCAGCCATTTAATAAAGCATCATAATTTATGGAGGAAAGCTTTGTGTTATTGAACATTAAAGACATATTTGTAACATTGGAAACATCCCACGATCCAATGTCCTGATTGAAAGACGAGGCATTTCTAAACAAACTATACATATTGTTTACGCTAGAGGTATCCCAAGCTCCAATGTCCTTATTGAAGGCACTAGCTCCTTCAAACATGCTTTGCATATTGGTCACCTTGGAAATATCCCAATTGATTACTGAATTAAAGACCGGATTTCTGTAAAACATTGTAGAGACATCGGTAAGACTTGTTGTCTTTCCTGTCCAATTTAAAGGTTGATTGAATGCTTTTGCCTCCTGGAACATACTTCTCATGGAAACTACGTTAGAAACATTCCAATCACTGATGTCCTGATTAAAAGCTTCACTAACAGCGAACATGAATATCATATCGGTTACCTTGGAAACATCCCAATTCCTAACATCTTGGTTGAAGGATTTCGAGCTAGTGAACATTTGGTGCATCGTTGTAACGTTGGCGGTTTTATTGCCCCAACTTAAAGGACCATTAAAATCTCTTGTATTTGCAAATGTGTATCGCATGTCTCTAACATTTGACACATCCCATGTACTTAGGTTTTGATTAAATGACAAAGCCCCATCAAAGGTATATTGCAATGAAGTTACATTTGACACATCCCATGAAGATATATTTCCATTAAACGCAGCCGCATTGGAGAACATATTTTGCATTGAAGTTAAATTTGAAACATCCCAATTGTTCAGGTCTTGATTAAATGCATCGGCATTATCAAACATCAAAATCATATTTGTAACCTTGGAAACGTTCCATGTACCAATATCTTGATTGAACAACGAAGCGTTTCTAAACATCCCATACATATTGGTGACGTTTGAGGTATCCCAGTTACCAATATCCTGATTAAACAGACTAGCATCAGTAAACATACTAGCCATATTTGTAACGCTGCTCACATCCCAATTGGTGATATCTGAGTTAAAAGCATAAGCTCTATTGAACATAGCACTCATATTGGTTACATTGGATACGTTCCAGCTACTTAGATCTTGATTAAAATTAACGGTCCCACTAAACGAATTGATCATAGCGGTTATATTGGAGACGTCCCAATTACTTATATCTGGATTTATTGACGAACCAGCCAAGAGCCCACTTAAGTCTGTACATATTGTTAAATCGGGACTGTCCAGTGCCAAGAACTCAACATTTATATGATTGCTAAAAGCGCGATTGAAACTGGACCATTGGCCTGATCCCCATTGTTTGATTTCAATTAATTTTGATTTAGAATCCGAACGATCAGCTCCTCCCTCAAACCAGCCGATATCTAAATTATCATCCGTTTTTATGGTTACAATGTAATCACCTGCAGTGGCATAAGTATGCTGAAAAAATTGTGCATAACCTACTGTTACCTCTGTTGGTGATGCTATTTCAGAACCATCGCCCCAATCAACTGTAATGCCGCTCCAATCTCTTAATGGAAAGCGAATGGTTTCATTATTACTGGTTGTGCGCCATTTAGTAACAAAAGCACCGTCTACCAGGCCATCATTATTTTCATCGGATTCATCGGAGATCAAAATAGTGAAGGCTTTTTGGTAATCGTTTTCCCCGTCACTCACGTTCAGGTAGATCGAATAACTGGACTTTTCCTCGTAATCGGGTACAATTGCCAATTCAAGGTCGCTTCCATTTATGGTGAAACTGGTATTGTCGGCATCATTGGTGCCATTTCCGGGAACCAAAGTATATATATAGTCATTATTTGAATCCTGATCAGTATTGCTTAAACTACCAACCAATGTTCCAACAGCACTATTTTCAATTACCGTAGAATTGTCTATTGCAATATCGGTAGGGCTTTCATTGGCATCGGTAACGTTTATGGTAAACTCTTTTTGATAGTTATTTTCATAATTATCCTGAACTTCAACCCTGATGTTATATACTTTCTTTATTTCAAAATCAAAAACCACATTGGCCAATAAACTGTTTCCGGAAATCAAGAATGAACCATTATTGGCATCACCCGATCCGGAAACCAATTGATAGGTATGTGTATCGGAAACCTCTGGATCTGTTACAGAAAACACTCCTATAAGATCGTTAATTGAATTATTTTCTAATATGGTATTCACTGAAATGCTTATATCCGATGGAGCTTCATTAAATGTAAATCCCGACAGACTGTCCGTACCTCCTGAATTGGTAACTGATATATTGCCTGAAACAGCATTTGATGGAACAATAGCAGTGATTTTGGATGTAGAGTTTATGGTAAAGGAACTAGCATTTACTCCGCCAAATTTTACCTCCGTTATATTCTCAAGATTGGTACCCGTGATAGTAATTTCATTTCCTTGTGCAGCGATTTTTGGGGTAAAATCAGTAATGGCAGGACTGTAAATTATTTCTATCTTGCCATTGGCACTATATGAAGTACCACAACTTCCATTTGCTACCAATGCCCTGAACAAAGTTTTAGCACTTATGTTGTTATAACTATAAGAGTCGGTAGTATTTGAAATATCGACCCATACAAGGCCATCATCCGTAGATTTTTGCCATTTGCTGATGGTTCCTGTATAAGTTGTTAACGTCAATGTGCCACTATTGGTGGCGGAAAAGTGTGTACTTGAACTTACCACACCTCCTTGTGGTGGGGTACCGGAAACAACCGTAATGGATTTAGTTGGTGTAACAACTGCTTCACCGCAACCGGGTACTTGTACAAAGGCCCTATAATACATGGTTCCTATTGTATTTACAGTTTCAATTAAGGTAGGGTTGGTGTTCGCTATATCGGTCCAAGTACTACTATCAATAGATCGCTGCCATTTCTGAACTTCACCTTCGTGACCGGATAAATAAAGATCCACATCAGAACCGGCACAAATAGATGTGTTTACGGCAAAAACATTTCCTGATACTGGCCTACTTACATAAACCGGTGCACTGGAAGTTACCAGCCCATTACATGACATTGGCGATGTAGAATTAACTACTGCCCTATAATAGGTTGTTGTCGAAATATTGTTCACCGTTAAGACTGTACTTGTATTGGAAATGCTGGACCCGGCAGTAATGAAATTATCAATAGAACTTTCCCAACGTACTACGGATCCTGTAAAGCCACTCAATGTCAAGGTAGTAGAATTTGATCCAGCACAAACAGTTACATTACCTCCTGAAATGGTACCACTGGATGAACCTTGAATATAGACATCTTTAGTAAAGGATGGAGTTGATTGTGTGTAGTCCCCTGGCATATCCCCATATTCCACAATCCCATAAATGGTCTGTGAATTCGCAAAATCGTTCCATAGGCCATTATTGGAATAAATATGTAAACAATGCTCTCCCCCAGCATTATTAGGCTCTCCACCTCCCCAATTCTGATAGATACCGCTTATATTTACTTGGTTGGCTGTACTCATTTGAGTCCCCTTTTCAGGTCCCGTAACCCAATACCATTTCCCTTCGGAGTTTGCTTGATTTGTATATAAGGTATATCCAACAGCTTCATTGATTTGTTGGTAATCATCAGATGCTCCCATCCAAGAATTTTGCCCTATTAATCTAGAAACAAAGGTATTTTCTGCTTGACTTGTCATAGTTACCAAATAGCCCTGGCTTCCGTAATAGGAGCTGGAGGAAGCAGCTACTTTTGCAGGCAGCCAATTGGAAGAAGTAGACGTAATTTTATAATAATGCCCGTTCAATGGATTGTAAAAAGTCTCCCCTGCTATAAAGGAAACCTTGCGAGTTTCCGGGGAACAAACATTGACCGTGGTAATGGTAATGTTACGTAGGAAGGCTTGCCACTCTTCCGCTGTTTTGGTCCCTTTAAAGACTATGGCCCGTTTGGTGGAATTCCAACCTGTAGTCGTAACTCCACTTGGTAAACTTCCTGCATAACTTATTACGTCATTAGCAGAGAATGAATCAGTAATGGAAACAGTAAAATCAGTAATGTTTTCACTAGCCGTTATGGTTAGTAAGGGTGCCACGGCAGTAGCACTGTTGTTGGTTATGGTCGTCTGGGTTTCAGGCCCACTTACTATAACCTGGCCTTGTGACCATGCCAGATTGCAAATCAAGATATTAAATGTTAGGCTAAGTAAAATGAGGGACTTCTTCATATAATTCATTTGTTAAATTATGTTGGGTATTGGGGTTTGAAATACTAATGGAAACTACTCTATTTCCTAAATTCCTAATCTCATGAAAAGTTCATGTGTTCCATTATCCATGCCCCTTATCGAATTTTGAAGCGGGGTTTCGTAGGCATATCCAATATCTAAACCCTTTCCGGCACTAAAAAGGAAAAGACCGCTTATACTTTCATCATGTCTGTAAGATGCTCCTAAGTTAATATGTTGACTAAAATCTAAAATACCGGTGAACTCAATTGACAAAGGAGAAGAATCAACATAACGCAACATGGTCATGGTCTGTAGGGCCAGTGATCTGCCAAGTTCAAAATTATAACCACCACTTAAATAGGAGTGCATGCGGTATTCGCTTAGATAAGCATTGCCATCCCGCTCCTCCAATCGTTCCGGGGTTAGAATTTTAGGAACTGATAGGGAAATGAAGTAATTCTCATGACTAAGGAACATTCCTGCACCAATATTTGGAGTAAACCGACTGTTGTAGTCAGTTAGAGCTTCATCTTGCCCAATACCATAGGTCAACAGACCTTGAGAGTTTGCATTGTATGAGTTAGCACTTCCTTTGATACCAAAATAAAGTAAATGTTTCTCATCCAACCTGATGTGGTAGGATACATCTACCCCTACCCATGTTTGGTTTTCTATAAACGTCCTATCGTTGAGTATTGAAACTCCTAACCCTAACTTTTTGCCCACGGGCATGCCGAATAGGGCACTTTGGCTTTCTGGAGCGCCTTCTACACCAGCCCATTGGCTTCTGAGCCCTAATGATAGTTGCCCCCTTTCGGAACTACCTGCGAAAGCAGGATTATAAAGACTCATATTATAACGGTAAAAGGAATAATTGGGATCCTGTTGTGCACTGACACTTATGGTCAGTACAAAAAATAAAAGGCAAACGATTGTTTCTTTGAGAGATATCATAATTTTTGGTTATTGGTTTTATAAAATATTTGTTTTATTGTTTTTTAATAATTAATGAACAGCCACCCCCTTAGCGGCGCAGTTCCATTCCCTAATTGTATTACGTACATGTAGGAACCTGATGGCAGTTTTTTACTATTTTGACGGTATATCCCTCCCCAATCATTAGCGTAACCTAAAGCTGAATAAACCTCATGACCCCACCTGTTAAATATTTTAACATGGTTATTTGGGTAATTGTCAATACCTGGAATTATCCATGTATCGTTATTGCCGTCCCCATTAGGTGTAACAGCCTCTGCAGGTATTAAGATGGGAGTACTACTTTTTGGGAAATAATCCGAACTATCTGGGATACCGTCATTATCGTCATCATCGTCCACACTGTCGGGAATGCCATCCGAATCACTGTCTGCAGGGTAATTTGAAGGATCATATTGATCGGTGCCTTCCGATAATTCTATTTCATCGGAATATCCGTCGCCATCGTCATCTGAATCTCTATTGTTTCCAATACCATCTCCATCTGTATCTTTGCTCTCTTGTGGATCAAATGGAAACGCGTCCACATCATCCAGCACACCATCATTGTCTAAATCCCCGAAAGCATCATAAGGAAATGCGTCTTCTTCGTTCGGTATTCCGTCACCATCAATATCGTTATCGCAAACATCCCCTATCCCATCATAGTCCATATCCCCTTGATCGGTATTAGATATATCTGGACAATTGTCATCTGTGTCATTTACCCCATCGCCATCACTGTCCTTTTGACTGTTGGAACATCCATTTGCGTCAGCAATTCCCCCTATCGGCGTATTTGGACAAATGTCGTTATCATCGGGAACACCGTCCCCGTCCATATCCTCGTTCTCATCCAGGATTCTAATGATGAACGCCTTTTGGTAATCGTTAACCCCATCATTTACGTTCACGTAGATCGCATAGCTGGACTGTTGTTCATAATCGGGCACAATGGCTAATTCAAGGTCGCTTCCATTTATGCTGAAACTGGAATTGTCCTCATCGTTTATTCCATCGCCCGTGATCAAATTGTAAGTATGGTTGTCCCCATTATCCTGGTCCATGGCAGTTAATACTCCTACTGCTGTTCCAATTGGACTGTTCTCCATGATACTGGAATTGCTAAGGCTTATGTCGGTGGGGATATCATTTAAATCGGTTACCTTGACGGTAAAGGACTTTTGATAATTGTTTTCTCCATCATTCACGTTCACGTAGACCGCATAGCTGGACTTGTGCTCGTAATCTGTTAGAATGGCCAATTCTAGATCGCTTCCGTTCATGGAGAAGCTGGAATTATCAATGTCGTTGCTTCCGTCCCCGGTAACCAAACTATAAGTAAATATATTGGCCGTATCTTCGTCCGTAGTCGAAAATGTACCCACTTTGGTCCCCACTAGGCTGTTCTCTGCGACACTGTTATTGCTCAGGCTAATAGCTGTCGGTGCTTCGTTGATATCGCTTATGGTAATAATGAAAGCCTTTTGAAAATCGTTTTCTCCATCATTTACGTTCACATAGACCGCATAGCTGGACTTTAACTCGTAATCTGGTATAATGGCCAATTTTAGATCGTGTCCGTTTATGGTGAAGCTGGAATTGTCGGCATCGATGCTTCCGTCCCCGGTAACCAAACTATAGGTAAATGTATCGTCCGCATCCTCATCAGTAGTCGAAAATATACCCACCGAGGTCCCTACCGGGCTATTTTCAGCAACACTGTTATTGCTCAGGCTTATATCCGTCGGTGTTTCTTTGGAATCGGTTATTGTAATGGTAAAGGCCTTTTGAAAATCGTTCTCTCCATCATTTACATTCACGTAGACCGAATAGCTGGTCTGTTGTTCATAATCCGGCACAATGGCCAATTCAAGGTCATTTCCTTTGATGGCGAAACTGGAATTGTCGGCATCGTTGCTTCCGTCCCCGGTAACCAAACTATAGGTAAATGTATCGTCCGTATCCTCATCGGTAGTCGAAAATGTACCCACCGAGGTCCCTACCGGGCTGTTCTCTGCAATACTGGTGCTACTTAGGCTTATATCAGTAGGTGCTTCGTTGATATCGGTTATGGTAATGGTGAAGGCCTTTTGGTAATTGTTTTCTCCATCATTTACGTTCACATAGACCGCATAGCTGGACTTTAACTCGTAATCTGGTATAATGGCCAATTTAAGGTCGCTTCCGTTCATGGTGAAGCTGGTATTGTCGGCATCATTGGTGCCATCGCCGATAACCAAACTATAGGTAAATGTATTGGCAGTATCTTCATCAGTAGCGGTAAATGTACCGACCGTGGTCCCCTCTGGCCTGTTCTCTGCAATACTGGCGCTGCTCAGGTCGATATTTGTGGGAGCATCGTTTACATCGGTAATGCTGACAGTTAATTGCTTTTCATATGTCAAGTTCCCGGAATCCATAACCCTGACCCTTATGTAATAAATGGATTGTAATTCATAATTTGGTACCATTGCCAACAAAAGATTTCCAGAACCATCAATGGTAAACGATCCATTGTCAGTATCCCCGGTTCCAGAAACCAAATAGTAGGTATCTGTATCACCACTATCAGGGTCCACGGCACCTAAGTTCCCTATAATTGTACCGATTGTACTGTTTTCAATAATGCTATTATTTGAAAGAATTATATCTGTTGGCGCCCTATTGTTAAGGATAACTATAGTGGGATCATCCGGTTCACCATCGCCATTATTGTCGTTGTTGGTACTATCCATGGGATTATCCGAATCATCTGTAATAACATAACCATTTGGTAAGGCTGCCCGGGCCTGCGCGATATTGGTTACCGAACCGGTAGTTAAATCCCCTGTGGTTATGGTATGTTCGGCAACAAAATTTGTTGAGGCACCTGGTGCTAGGCTGACAACTGTGGCTGGAGTTATACTGCCCGAATCGGCATTTGTGTCCACAATATTCACGTTGGTTAACGTGTTGGGGCCGATATTGGTTACTACAAGGTCATATATGATAATCTCGCCCAAGGTACCATAGCTCCCATCCATTGCTGCCCTGGCTGTTTTGGTTATCCTAATTTCATTGTTAATTACGCTTATAGTTTCGGTCAGGTCATCGGGTATGGAATTGCCATCCGTCTCTGTTTGTGTATTATCTACTGTTAAGGTCAAATCGGAATCCTCAAAAACCTCGTCGACAGTGGCAGTTATGGTTAGTAGGTGGTTTTCCCCGCTCAAGATATTACCAATGTTCCATAATCCGTTGTTGTATGAACCAAAACTGGGGGTTGCACTTACCAAAGATAGACCTGTGGGAATGTCCACATTTACCTCCAAGTTGGAAACCGGTGTGTATCCGTAGTAACTTAGTTCTATGGTGAATTTCACCGTATCGCCTTCAAGGACACTGGCTTTGTCGGCTACGTTGGTCAATACAATTTCCGGATTACAATCAAAAATGGATGCGACAGCAGATTCATAGGAACAAGCCCCTTTGGTAACTATCACATAATAGTCCCCGGCAATAGGTGGCGCATAGGTATTCGAAGTTTGGTCGGGAATGACTTCTCCATCACGGTACCAAGTGTAAGAGGAAAAACCGGCCGTTACCTCTAGGGTTGCACCAGGTAGGCATCCTCCACCGGAAACATCCACTTCCACGACAGGAACCGTATCAAAACCTGAAAAATAGCCTGCCATGCCAACAACACCAGACGCTCCTAAAAAACCAACTGCAATGGGCCCGGTAGAATTTACCTTCACATTACCTGTGAGGCCAGGTGCATAAAAGGTTTTCCATTCTGATGAGCCTATAACTGGTCGCTCGGTAAGGGAAGCTGCAGTAATAGTTCCTCCTCCGTGTGTTATTACAATGTCACTATTAGGGGTATTTGCAGAAGCTACTAAGGTAACTCCTCCATCTAATGTTAGACCTGCGGCATCCCTAATGTCTGGGATATTATCAAAACTGCTCGGCATTAGGCAGTTTACCGGTGAAATAAAATTCATTCCAGAAGTGGCATCACTTGAAGATCCAGCTGTATTTTGGTAGGCATAAATGTCCTTTGAAGCTTTTACAAATATATTTCCGCCCGCAGAACCTGTTGAATAATACGAAGTAGGTATAACCACATAATCTCCATTATTAATGGTAGCAAAAGGTGTTGAAGAACCGTTAACGTATATATCAGTATTGTTTTGTGTGGCAATCAAAACAGGAAATTCAGTATAGGAAGTTCCATTCCCTCTTACGAATACATATTCCTTTCCAATTACGTTTTCAGGAATAGGCTGGTCTATACCCCCATCCCAACCGGTACTCCCAATAAATGATCGCATTAACATGCCACCATTACTAATAACAATCTTTTTATTGGAAGTAATGGAAGCTCCCAACCAGCCATCAATATTAGCATTGGTTTCAGAAACAATGGCTTCCATAACATAAGATTGACCAGCATTAAGAGTTATTTGAACATTATCTGAGGTAAGACCATCTGGGTCATTCTGTAATCTAAATTCTGTAGCTGGATCATACCCGAAAATTTCAACCACCGTATTATCCTCGGTTGCCATTATACCGAGGGTGGTACTAGTGTTGGTGGATCCGCCATCTGCTTGATTTGGAATCCCTCCCCATTTAAATGCTGTTCCGAGAGCCTGTCTACCTTTGGATGTTAATGAAACTGCTTGGGAACCAGACCTTCCTCTGTAATTCACATAAAATCTTTGTCCGTCTGTCGATTGAAATCGAAGACCGCTATTACTTAATACAATTCCGGTGTTGGTATTAGAAACCAATGTTATGTCATTATCACCGTTTGGCAATGTATATTCTGCGGGATTAGTATTGGAAATGGTTAAAGTGGTTAGAGGAATAGAACTTGTTCCGCGATATACCTGCACATTAAATGCGCTAGTCTCAGGAGTTGATAGGTAAAGTGCCTGGTATTGAACAACAGTATTACTACTTATTTGTTTTAAGGGTGGTAAATAGTGTAGGTCACTTAATTGCCCAAAGGAGAAATTGATCCCCAAAACAAAAAAAAGTGTTGCATATAGATTTTTGAAAATTGACACCCGGTTTATTCTTATACCTAATAGACGATAATTTTTCCAGCAGGTTTTAACGCCGGAAGACGAGGGAATTAGTTTGGTCATAAATGGTAATTTTTTTTCGACAATAAGTAATTATTGGATTGTGATTGTTATAGAACGACAATAATTGCATCAACGCATAAGGAAAAGTCTTACAAAGGGAATTTTAAGCATATCAGTAATAGATTTTCATAATTCAATAACATTTGTATGTAACTTTTCCGGTAATCTGTACGGTTTTATCGTTGAAAGGGCTAAATCGGATACAATATGGTGGTAATACGATAAAATTTTATGTGCCGGATTGTCTAGCAGTGGTTGTTGACCTACACTCCTTAATACAAAGGGTGGTAGAGTTACAGGTCCTAAATTCATCCATTAAAGGGTCATGCATACTTCTTAAAGGAATAAGTGAGGAGTTTAAAAGTTCACTACCATGGTTACTAAGGACTTACAAAAGCCATTAGATCATGAGCAGTTGATTGGTTAAGCATTAATTGTCAAAACACAATTGAGTCAATTTTTCTACAGTCGATAGATTATTTTGGCACCTTTTCTAAAGATGTACCTTACCTCATTAAATATAACACTCAAAATGTGGCAGTTCCCTCAATTTGGCCAAGGCTTCTGATTTTGAGTTTACATCCAATTTCAGATAAATATTCTGTATATGAAAGTTAATGGTACTTGGCGTTAGGAACAACTTGTCGGCGATGGTTTTATAAGTTGCTCCTTGGCCCAAATAATGAATTATCTCATTTTCCCTCTCTGAGAATGAAGCATATGATTTCTTTTGGAACATCGAAATAATTTTTTTGGTGATATCATTGCTTATGGTAGCTCCTTCATATTTTACAGAGTCCAGGGCATGGTGCAAGCTATGTTTGTTTACTGGTTTGGTGAGATAACCATTCGCCATATGATTAAAGGCCCTTTTTACGACCTCAAAATCGCTGTCAGCTGTAATCATAATAATTTTAACATTGGAATCCTTATTACGAAAGCGTCCAATTCCTTCAATACCACATCCATCTGGCATGGAAACTTCGGAAAGAATAATATCTGGCATAATATTATTATAATCCATAAGGGCCTCCTTTACCGAAACATATATGCCATCAAGGGAATAATCCTTATATGTTTCGAAATAGTACCTGTAAGCCTCGTGAAGGCAAAGGTCATTCTCAATAATAATAATTTTTAGAATATTTGATTTCATATCAATTGTGGTTTGAATAATTTAATACAAAAACTCCATAAGCACCTGATTTCTAAATAAAAAATCGGTTTTTACTGTTGATAAAATTATGGTAAAGGAGTAAGTAAAATCAGAATTACATTGGGTAGTTAACCAGCGGACCATGAAAAGTATAACTGTAGCTTTTTTAATGATGAACGTTATAAAACTAAGTAAGTCTTAAGCATTATGTAGAAGTACTAAGTTATAATGCGCTGATAGAATAAGATTCAAACCATCGATGGTACACAATTGCAATCCGTGCCTTTCAATCTTTTTGAAGGTTCATACAGAGATTCAGAACCAAATTTTATTTGCTCCAAATCGAATGAGATTGGTTCATTTAAAATCAATCATTAGAATACCCTATATGCTCCATTGGAGCAAGTAAGATTTGAAAAGAATTACAATGGCTTCTTGAAAATAGGATGTTAACAGTAGCACAACAGAAATACCTAAAAAGCTTAAGGACGATCCTAATTGATTTTGGGAGGATTTAAATTAAGCAATAATCACTTATATTAGAACTACTGTTTAATATAATTCTGCGGTGAAAAACCTATATGCTTTTTAAATGACACATAAAATGGGTTATAGGACGAAAAACCCACCGTGACCGAAAGAGATTCTATTGTATTCTCTGTTAAATACCCTTGATCGATTAAATTTTTGGCTTCCCTAATTTGTAACATTTTTTTAAATTCCGGAAAAAAGAGTTCACAGTGATATTTGAAGATAAATGTCAAGTGACTCTTGGGTACTTTAATTTCCCTAGCCAACATTTGTAAGTCAAAGTTTGAATTTCTGAATAGTTTTTTATCAAAAACCACTTCTTCAATGGTTTGGATCTTTTCAATTAAGGATCCATGAACTTTTGCAGACAGTAATTCATCCTGTTTGTTATTAAATTTAGTGGTCTGGTCCAACTTCCAGACATTCAGAGCAATTGTTTTTTTGCCGTTCCCCTTTGAAATATCAACTCTTTTTTGAAGTACGCTGCTGCCGAATAAAATTTCCGGTGAAATTAGCAATTTAATGAAGATTGCAATGATTATAGCGGCCCATAACCACATTCCATTTTCAAAACCCGATAAAGTTCCGTGGTATAGATCCATGCATACGATTACCAATACCCTAAAACATAATATTGTGTTTATAATCAATAAGAAAAGTATCCATTTTTTTGCATAATGGTCTATGTTCAAAATTTGGTTTCCATTGGAATGCTTACTTAAAAAAGAAACTTGATATAGACGAATGGAAAGAAGTAAGTAAAACAGAATGAAGAAAAAATAAAAGATGTAAAATAAGCTAATTACTTCTGGCAATAAATATCCAAAAGCTTCCAAGGACTGAGCCGTCGTAAAAAAGAGTATAGGAACAATATAATGTAACAAATCATTAATATTCCAACTAGGGACATCCTTAATTATCCGCTTAAAATATAGGAACAAGGTAGGAAACATAAAAAGTGAGAGCCTTTTATAACCTAGGGAGGTTTGATCCATTATGTCCTGTATACCTAATAGGTAAGAAGATTTCAAAAGCGAAAAAACAGAAACATAAAATAAAATAAGGATTAAATAAAAATTTACCATTCGATTGTTCCTTTGGTAAAAAAGAAGTATTGCCGTAGTCAACAACCCAAGGCAGCCAGTAATTAACAAAAGAAACTCTCCAAACATTTCACTAGTCAAAATTAATATTCGCGCAATTTTAGGCATAATATTATTCCTACACAACTATTAATTATTCCATTCTTTCAATTTCCAGGTATCAAAATCGCAACATAAAACTGTTATTACTCTCCTTCAAATATAGCCTATCTGATTGAACTAATCTTCCCCTCTTTTCTTATTCACACTAAGCAAGTTGAAGGCGTTGATATAATTTGAAACCAATACTTTCCCTCACTAATCAATTTCTGAATTTAGATTTATACTAAAAAGGGTAAGGCTACATTATTTTAAGGAATGCTGCACAATGACTTGACCTAGATATTAATTGTGAATAAGTTCGACCTTCAATATTTGTGGCTTGACACTTCCATATCTAATCCACATTCAACAATTTATGAGCTCATCATTTAATTCGATTGTCAAACAAAATGGTTTATTCTCACCAAAATCATAATGTATTGGATGCTAATTCAATCTTTTTATACTTATATGAAGTATAAACAATAAAAAAAAAGGCTGGGATTGACATTCATCCCAGCCTTCGAACCACAACTTACTACTAAACTACTGGTTCACTCAAAAAAGGAACCTCAACAAAAACTCATTGGTATTTTTGGCACTGGCCAATTCGCTGCGTGTACTTATTTCATAGGCGTATCCTATTAACAGTCTTTTTTTGATGCTGAAATTTACCAGTCCGGCAAAGGCCCCATCGGTCCTGTAACTGCCGCCAAACTCAAAGTTGTTGTCAAAGGAAAGCATAGTGTTGAAATCTACAGATACCGGTGCCCCGCTCACATAACGCCCCATGGCCGACGGCCTTAGTATTAGGTTGGATCCAGGGTTCAATAACAACTCATACCCCGCTGTGGCATAAACATGTGGCTTGGCCATTACAGCGGTTGCCACACCATCGCTGTTATCCGCTCGTTCTGTTGACAACAGTCGTGGCACTGCCAGGGAAGCATACCACTTGTGATTTTTTAACAAGGCCCCCACGCCCACATTGGGATTAAAACGGGAGATGGACGAGATACTTGGATCCGTATTTACATTATAGGTCTCAAGTCCGGAGGTGTTTACACTATAGGCGTTACCACCGGCCTTTAATCCTAGATAGAGATCCGTCCCTTGGGACAACTGCAGCCTATAGGAAAAATCGATTCCAGTAAAGGTCTGGCTCTCCACAAAGGTATTGCTGTTGTATACCGATATCCCTATCCCCAGGTTTTTGCCTAAAGTGGTCCCAAAGGATACCGCCTCTGCACTGGGGGCATCCGGTACTCCCGTCCATTGTTGCCTGAAGCTGGCGACCACCATTGTTTCCCCGTCGACCCCCACAAAAGCGGGGTTGTATGAATTCATATGGTAAAAATAATTGGTGATTACACCTTCCTGTTGGGCAAATAAGGTACCGCCCACTAAGAAAAAAGCGCCTAAAATGATCTTATGTAGTATTCGCATGTTACTGTTTTTTTGCTTTGATTATTGGTTTGGTTAACGTGAGGTGATAAATAGCCATCCGTCCTGGTCCACTTTCCCGTCGCCCTCAAAATCGATCTGGAAGTAGTATGATCCCGCAGATGGTAGTTTGGCACTTAAATTTTTGTAACGTCCATCCCAATCGTTCTGGTAATTTCTGGCAGAGAACACCTCCTTACCCCAGGAATTGAATACCCTAACAATGGAGTTGGGATAATTCTTTATGTTGGAGATGACCCAAGTATCATTGACCCCGTCACCATTCGGTGTAAAGGCTTGGGAAGCGTTCAGTTCCACCGTATCGCAAACATCGCCTTGACCATCGCCATCACGGTCCTCCTGACCCGGGTTGGAAACAGTAGGGCAATTGTCCAGCGAGTCCTGAATTCCATCGCCATCGGTATCTTTTTGAGAATCCGAACAGCCATTGGCATCCGCCACCTCACCTACAGGAGTGTTTGGACATTCATCCAAAACATTGTTTACGCCATCGTTGTCAGCATCTTTTTGGCTTTCGCTACAGCCATTGGCATCCACGGCCTCATCTTCGGGGGAATCGGGACATTGGTCTTCCGCGTCGTTCACCCCGTCAAAATCACCGTCCTTTTGGCTGACGGAACAACCGTAGGCATCGGCCGTTTCATTGCCTGGGGTGTTAGGACAATCGTCCATATCATTGACAACCCCATCGCCATCGGCATCCTTTTGGGAGGCGGAACATCCGTTGATATCCGCTGTTTCACCAATTGGTGTATCCGCACAGAAATCCACATTGTTCATAACACCATCATTATCGCTATCCTTTTGGCTATCTGAACATCCGTTGATATCCACGGTTTCCCCACTTGGAGTATCGGCACAGGTATCCCTATCGTCCATAACACCATCATTATCACTGTCCTTTTGGGAGTCAGAGCAGCCGTTCGGGTCTACAGTATCACCTGTAAGTGTATTGGGACACTGGTCCATAGCATCATTCACGCCATCATTATCCGTATCCTTTTGGGAGTCAGAGCAGCCAGTTGAATCTACTACCTCACCACTTGGTGTATTGGGACAGGAGTCCACATTGTCCATGACACCGTCATTGTCATTATCCTTTTGGGAATCAGAACAGCCATTGGCGTCCACAGTCTCGCCCATCGGGGTGTTTAGACAGCGGTCAAATTCATTTGATACACCGTCGCCGTCACAGTCTGCTGCCTTCCATGCCGTACTTGGGGCTGCAGTAACACTATCTAATAAATAACTACATGTGTCTTGGCCATCTGTACCATCTGCTGCCTCGTCAGCGTTAGTCACGCCATCACCGTCACAGTCGGCGGTGGAAGTCACCGGCACACTGATGTTTTCCGTTAAATATGAACAATCATTATTCGGATCGGTTCCATAGGACACTTCCTGTCCGTTGGTAACACCGTCGCCGTCACAATCCTCTGCGTCCCATGCTGTACTTGGGGCTACAGAAATACTATCCGATTCAAAACTACATGTATCCTGGCCATCTGTACCATCTGCTTCCTCGTCGGCGTTGGTCACTCCGTCGCCGTCGCAGTCAGCAATGGAAGTCACAGTAACACTAATACTTGATGTTAAATATGAACAGTCATCCTGCGGATTGGTCCCATCGGTCATTTCCTGTCCGTTGGTAACGCCATCGCCGTCACAATCTTCCAACCCCCAAGACGTACTTGGAGTTACAGAAATACTATCCGATTCAAAACTACATATATCCTGGCTATCTGTACCGTCTGCTGCCTCGTCCGCGTTTGTCACGCCGTCGCCGTCGCAGTCGGCTGTATTCCAATCAGTACTTGGTTCCAAAGTGGCGTTTTCCTGAATATAACTACAATTGTCTTTTGGATCGGTTCCATCGGTAATTTCCTGTCCGTTGGTAACTCCATCGCCATCACAATCTTCGTTTTCCCATGCGGTACTTGGGGCTTCAGAAACACTATCCAACACAAAACTACAGGGGTCTTGGCCATCTGTTCCGTCGGTCGCCTCGTCCACGTTCGTCACGCCGTCGCCGTCGCAGTCGGAAGTGGAAGTCACAGTAACACTAATACTTGATGTTAAATATGAGCAATCATCTTGTGGATTGGTTCCATCGGTCATTTCCTGTCCGTTGGTAACACCATCGCCGTCACAGTCTTCAGCATTCCAGGCTGTGCTAGGGGCCGCTGAAACACTTGCCATTTCATAACTACAGGGGTCTTGGCTATCCGTTGCGTCCGTTGTCTCGTTCGCATTTGTCACACCGTCGCCGTCACAGTCAGCCGTATTCCAACCAGCGCTTGGCTCCAAAGTTGCATTTGCTAGAACGTAACTACAAATATCTAACGGATCTGTTTCATCAGTTACTTCTTGCCCATCAGTTACCCCATCCCCGTCAGAATCTACCGCTCGGTTAATGAAGACCTCTACATTTACCGTGGAATCTGCACAAGGAGCTGTTCCCATTACAGTGTACGTATAAATACCTGATATATTGGTAAGTGGATCAAATGTTCCCGCAGAACCACCAGTTAAAGAACTTGGTCCTGACCATGTGCCACCAGAATCTGGTGTTCCATCAATTATAGTAAACAAATCTGTAGGTGTATCGTGTACATAAAATGAAACAAAATCATTTATGCCGGCTTGAGATTTGGGTTGTGATGTTACTTCAACAACATCTTCAAACAAACAGCCAACCCCGTTATCTGCAACAATTCTAAACCATGTAGTTTCGTTTATTGGGAATTCTGGTGTTAAATTGGCATTTTCAAAAGGTCCGGACCAAGGGCCAGTGGCACTAACGGTACTATATGACCATTCATAGCCTCCCATACCCCCGATGCCTACTCCGTTATTCAATGCTATCGAGCTGTTTGAATTTTGCACAGGAGCATTAAAAGGCACAATAAATTTTGAAGCCGAAGCGGGGTCACAGGAATTATCATTAATGGGTGAACTAATAGCACCGCTACTATATGTTACTGATCCATCCACACCGTTGTCGAAACTAATAATGGCTCCTGTTAAACTTCCCACATCCGCACCAACACAATCATAAATTTGGACAGCCCAACCACCGTCCCTTGCATTCATTCCATACAGAGGAGACCAATCTATGGTAACAGTGGTTGTTCCATCAAAGTACTGATTATAAAGCCCGGTAAGTGGTGCGGGTTGACTGCAATAGTTGAAAACACCCGCTGCTTGATTTGTAAACCTTAAATTTGTTACATTATCTCCGCCATTACATGTATTGCCTTGATTTACACCCAACTCTATGGTAGTCGAACCGTCAGGAGAGACCATATAAAAGCCTAAATCGGAAACATAGGTATGAGTGGCATCAAAAGTTACCGTTATTTGAGTTGACGAGTCAATTATTAACGGTACAACAACAGGATCGTAATAGGTAAATGTAGGATTGTTAACTGTACCTGATCCATTCAAGGTTACAGTTTGTCCTTCACATATTGTTTGAGGTGTTCCTGCATCTAGAATTAAATTTGAATTCCAAACCCATGCACGTCCTTCTTCAACCGTACCGCCATCATTTCTGACTACTAAATATCCTCCATCCTCTAATCCCGATTGAGTTGGAGTTG
>JBFHGV010000002.1:0-33066 GCA_041582955.1 Arenibacter sp. | reverse complement strand
TTTATGTACCCCACCATATGTCTCCCAGAATACAATGAAAAGTAAGGGTGCTAGGAATCAAAGATCCTATCTGGACAAAAATTAAAACAAAAAACCCGACGTGTTCCGTCGGGTTTTTTGTTTCAATAAGTTGTACCACTATCTATTATTGGCCAACTGTCCTTCACTGTTCCATTGGGTAACGTTGGCAATTTTACTATCTACAAAATCTACTTCCTTAAGCTTTTTTGCTTCCCAGAAAAACCATTTTCCAGATTTCTTACCGTTAACATATTCACCCATTGCGACTTTTTTACCATCTTCATCAAACATTTTCCATTCCCCATGCAGCTTTCCATTTAAAAACTGCCCTTGTTGGGAAACTTCACCATTCTCATGAAAATAAGTAGCCTTCAGCAGCTCTCCATCTTGTTGAAAAATGGGCTTTACATCCTGAGCGTTGATTACTACTGAAAATATAAGTGCAAAAATTAATGTTATTTCTTTCATATTATATGGGATTTTAAATTTATGTATATGCTATCTAACGTTATAAAGATAAAGATATTTTACGAAAAATAAACATTTAGTTAACATTAAATTTACATTGAACCCCTAACCAGCTCTTTTTTAATTTATTACACCACAAAGAAACTCCCCAAAATGGGGAGTTTCTTTATTTTAAAGGATGGTATAATCCAACAGCAAACAATCCATTAAATCTTAAAATTTAAAGGAAAGAGCAGCGTTTACTATAGTTCCGGCAAACCCAAACTGATTCACTTCCCATGGGTATCTGAACCTTCCTCCTAGATCAGTAATAACATCACCTTTTGGATCCAATTCATCAGGATAAACATTTAATAAATTATTTACGGCTATAGTAGCTGAAATTTTTCGGGAAAATTCGTACCCCAGTATTAGATCTGTAATAACCTTTCCTGCAAAAACCTGATCTTTTAGAGGGTCAGAACCATGGTCCCATTTCACTTCTCCAAAATAAGTATTGTTAAAATTAAAATTCCATTTTTCAATATTGAAATCAAATCCGAGAAGAATTTTGGATTTAGGACGAACAGTTGTAATTCTGGCCTGTTCTTTCCTATTAAAAATCTCATACCCATTGGCAGCCAATAAACTAGGTGTTTTAATTTGGCCATCAATTTCAGTTTTGTTGAAATTGGCTGCTATTGTGGCTCCCAACTTTCCGGAACCTATGGAAATATTCTTATAATTGGCCACTATATCAACACCGGTAGTATTGGTATTTACCGCATTAACAAAGAATTTTAAACTAGTTATGTCATTGTCCAATAATATTTCCTCAACAGGATTATTGCTTGCAGTATCACCATCAAACCCAATTTCATTTGTAAACAACACACGATCATCTATCTTAACATTATAAAAGTCAACGGCCAAGGACAAATTCGTCAGCGGACTATAGGTAAAACCGGCAGTAATATTTTTGGATGTTTCCGCAGTCAATTGAGGCACCCCCAAACCATCCCTAATTATTGGGTCAACATTATTAAAGGTTCCTTGATTGGAAATAGTCCCTCCAGATACCAGTGTTTGTATATTGCTCAAGTAAATTTGATGTAAGGCCGGAGCCCTAAATCCTGTGCTATATGAAGCCCTTAGTGCACCTCGCCGTTCTCCCAATAGATATCTACCATTCACCTTCCACGATGTATTATCGCCAAAATCGCTAAAATCTTCATATCTCAATGCTCCTCCTATAAGTAATTTTTCAATGGGCTCCCATTCCAATTCCCCATACAGTCCATAGTTGTCACGAGTTGCCTTTACTGCATTGCTGGGCTGAAGGCCAGGAAAGGATACGGCACCCTGGCCGGCATAGGACGCACCATCCCCGGCCATAGCCGTAAAACGTTCTCCTCTGACTTCTGCACCAAAGGCTATGTTAACGGCTCCTAAATTTTTGGAAAAATCGAGATTTGCCAAGGTGTTACTAAATGTATATGCCCCTACATCGAAGGCAGTTGGACTGTTGGCTCCCAATTGCACATTAAGCGTATTTCCAACATCGTAATTAACAGCATTTCTACCATAGGTACCACTCAAATCTACATCGAATGAAAACAATTTCCATTTTACACCTACGGTTGTATTATTATCCCTTATGTCAGTTTCAAAACTTGGCTGAAATCCTTGATAGGTGGTTCCTGGTTCATGCAGTAAATTAAATGGATCAGAAACCCAATATGGCGGTCTATACAAGGCAAAACTCTTTCCCTTTCTATAAGTTAGTCCACCAAAGGTATACACCTCACCGCTTCCGTTTTTAAAAGGAATACCAGCATTAAAAAACACATCCATTTTTTCCAGTTCAGGTTGACCAATAGTCATTCCTAAATCCGGGTTTTGGGCCAACCATGAACCCCAGTCAGCATCATCCGCTGGAACTCAGAACAAACCGTCCTCCCCAGGAGTACCAGCCCTGTTGGTCTTTTCTTGATTGTAATAACCTACGGTCAAGTTTAAATACCCCCCATCTTCTCCCAATTTTATAGCGCTATTTACATCAGCAGCGAAATTAAAACCGTCACCTTCAGTTGTGATTCCAGAACTTACGCCTACCGTAGTATATTCAACATTCCTCTTCAATACCATATTTATTACCCCAGCAATGGCATCGGAGCCATATTGGGCAGAGGCACCATCACGTAAAACCTCTATCCTCTCTATAGCAGCAGCAGGAACACTTTTTAGATCTACCCCAACCTCACCCTTACCTGGAGTATCGTTGATATAAACCAGTGCACTCAAGTTCTTACGCTTGCCATTTACCAAGACCAAAGTCCTACTGGGACCCAACCCCCTAAGATCGGCAGGATCAAAATGTGCCGTACCATCAGAAATTGCCTGGGTAGTTGAATTAAAGGAAGGTACTTTATAAGTCAGCATCTTGTCAACAGTAGGCTGCCCAGTACTTGTTAGTTCTGCAACACCTATATTATCAATGGGCACAGGTGACCCTATTACCGTCCTAGGCTTGGAACGGTTACCTAATAAAACCACCTCTTCCAACCCGGTAGCCGATTCTTGCAGGGCCACATCCACGGTACTGGCAGCGGTCACTTGCAACTCCTTGGAAGCATATCCAAGGGATGAAAAAACCAATGTAACCGGAAAATCATCTACCGATAGTTGATAGTTACCATCAAAATCCGATGTAGTCCCAATGGTAGTCCCTTTTACCACCACATTGACCCCTGGCAATGGCTCCCCTTGCCCAGCATCGGTTACCTTTCCATTAACAACGCCCTGCGCCAAGAGCAGCAAAGGAGCCATCAAAAAAAATAACAAAATGTTCTTCTTAATAAGTTTCTGTTCCATACCACTAAGTTTTATTGGATATACCTACCAAATTAGTTAAATTTTGTTAATATTCTCATTTTATGGTGTTTTTTAATAAAATATCATTAAAAAGGATTTTTGATTTTCAGTTGCCGATATTTTTTCAGCTTACCCTATTACTTCTTACATTTGCCCACTCATAGATCAAATAAAAAAATGTATAGAAGTCATAATTGTGGTGAATTGCGCGAAACCCATCAACAGACCGAGGTAACCTTGTCTGGATGGGTACAAACTGTTAGGGATAAAGGTTTTGTGATCTGGGCGGATTTACGCGATCGATATGGTATAACCCAACTTATTTTTGACGAGGAACGCTCTTCAAAAGAGATCATGGAAATTGCCAGAAGTTTAGGACGCGAGTTTGTTGTTCAGGTTCAAGGAACTGTTATTGAACGAGCCTCCAAAAACCCAAATATCCCTACAGGAAATGTGGAAGTATTGGTTTCCGACATTAAAATTCTCAATAAATCCATTGTCCCGCCCTTTACCATAGAGGACCAGACCGATGGAGGGGAGGATATAAGGATGAAATACCGCTACTTGGACATCCGTAGGAATCCGGTTAAAAACAACCTTATCTTTAGGCATAAGGTAACCATGGAGGTTAGAAAACACCTCTCTGACCAAGGCTTTATAGAAGTAGAGACTCCCTATCTTATAAAATCGACACCCGAAGGGGCGCGCGATTTTGTGGTTCCCAGCAGAATGAACGAGGGCCAATTTTACGCCTTGCCACAATCGCCACAAACCTTTAAGCAATTATTGATGGTAGGCGGTATGGATAAGTACTTCCAGATCGTTAAATGTTTTAGGGACGAAGACCTACGGGCCGATAGACAGCCAGAGTTTACCCAAATAGACTGTGAGATGGCCTTCGTAGAACAAGAAGATATCCTCAATATTTTTGAAGGGCTCACAAGACATTTACTAAAAGAAATAAGAGGGGTTACCATTGACAAATTTCCGAGGATAACCTTTGACGAGGCCATGAAACGCTATGGAAACGACAAACCAGATATCCGATTTGGAATGGAGTTTGGAGAACTTAACGCCATTGCCCAGCACAAAGACTTTGGCATCTTCAACGAGGCCCAATTGGTAGTGGGTATTGCCATACCCGGTGGGGCTTCTTATACAAGAAAAGAAATAGACGGAATCGTGAACTGGGTACGAAGACCACAGGTTGGTGCCAAAGGAATGGTGTATGTCAAATACAACGAAGACGGCTCTTTCAAATCTTCCGTAGACAAGTTTTACGACCAAGAGGACCTTGCCAAGTGGGCCGAGGCCACAGCAGCCAAACCAGGTGATCTTATATGTGTACTTTCAGGGGACACCAATAAGACCAGGACACAACTAAGTGCTCTAAGGATGGAAATGGCAGAACGCCTAGGGCTGCGTAAAAAGGACGAATTTGCACCGCTTTGGGTGATAGACTTCCCACTGCTGGAATTGGATGAGGAAACAGGGCATTACCATGCCATGCACCACCCTTTTACTGCGCCCAAACCTGGACAAATGGAATTGCTGGATACAGATCCCGGGGCCGTAAAAGCAAATGCCTATGACCTGGTATTAAACGGCAATGAAATTGGTGGCGGATCTATTCGTATCCACGACAAGCAGATACAAGCTACCATGTTTAAACACCTTGGATTTAGCCCAGAAGAGGCTAAGGCCCAATTTGGTTTTTTAATGGATGCCTTTCAATATGGTGCCCCACCACATGGAGGACTGGCATTTGGACTGGACAGATTGGTAGCCATTCTAGGAGGCCAGGAAACCATTAGGGATTTTATAGCTTTCCCAAAAAATAACAGTGGTCGCGATGTTATGATAGACGCACCTGCCCCATTAGATGACACACAATTACAGGAACTGCACCTTAAATTGGATTTATAATCTTAACTTTAAAATCCTGCTATACCTTTACATAGCAGGATTTTTTTCAGCATTATGGCGGCACTAAAAAAATCTTGGCTAAACAGTTTTTTGGTTTGGCGCGCAAAACATATTTCCCAAAGACAGTTTACCTACTTCCTTAGTATTTTGGTAGGATTCACTTCTGGTATGGGTGCCGTGATCCTTAAAAACCTTACCCATTTTTTTCAGCACCTCCTGGAAGGTAATTTGGTTAGATACTACCACAATGCCTTTTATTTTGTTTTTCCCATTATAGGCTTAACGATTGTTTTCCTGATTATAAAATACATCATCCGCAACAAGGTAAGCCATGGCATACCATCTACCCTTTTCGCCATTTCAAAAAAAAAGGGGCTGATGCGAAAATATCAAATGTTCGGTTCCATTTTAACGGCCCCAATAACTGTTGGTTTTGGGGGCTCTGTAGGATTGGAAGGCCCTACTGTAGCAACAGGGGCTGCCATTAGCTCCAATATTGCGAGAATGCTCCATGTAAACCAGACGACCAGGAATTTACTTATTGGCTGTGCGGCAGCAGGGGCCATGTCCTCTATATTCAAAGCCCCTATTGCTGCCATTATTTTTGCCATTGAGGTCTTTAGCCTAGACCTTACCATCGCCTCCATGTTGCCCTTATTGCTAGCCTCCCTATCGGGAATAATAACCTCCTATTTTTTCTTCGGGAGCGATGTGCTGCTACCTTTTACCATCAAAGATGAATTTATTATATCGGATATTCCCTTCTTTATTATTCTTGGGGTGTTTGCGGGAATAACTTCTATATATTTCACCGAAGTCTATGAACGGATCCAAAAATTATTCGACAAAATAGAATCTCGTGTAAAAAGACTGCTTTATGGCGGCATCGCAATAGGCATCCTAGTATACCTTGTACCCCCGTTGTACGGGGAAGGGTTCGACGTTATTAACAACCTTATAATAGGCAGCCCGGAAAAGGTACTGGAAAACAACATTTTTCATTTGGACCTTAGTGAAATATGGGTGGTTATTGGCCTTCTTGCCGGATTGGTTTTTTTCAAAATTATTGCCTGCGCCCTAACCTTTGGAGCTGGCGGAGTAGGCGGAATCTTCGCCCCAACCTTATTTATGGGAAGCATTATGGGCAACTGCATAGCCAAAATAATTAATGCCCTGGGAATTCTCCCAAATCAAATATCTGAAAGTAATTTCACCCTTGTAGGCATGGCAGGTCTTATGGCAGGTGTGCTCCACGCCCCCCTTACAGCAATCTTCCTTATTGCCGAAGTAACAGGGGGGTATGAATTGTTTGTCCCCCTAATGATAACCTCGGCAATCTCTTTTTCCATTACCAAATACGTACATCCACATTCAGTCTACAACATGGAATTGGGCAGAAAGGGAGAACTCATCACCCATGACAAGGACCACGCCGTTTTAACCCTTATGGATATTGACAAGGTCATTGAAGATAATTTTGCACCCATCTTTCCTGAAATGAATCTAGGCGATATTGTACGCCAGGCCGTTGTGAAGTCCAACAGAAACATATTTCCCGTAATAAATAAGGACGACAGTACCCTCCTCGGGATTATATTATTGGATGATATTCGCCCTATTATGTTCAACCAAAAACTTTACAACGAAGTGATGGCAGAGGACATTATGAATGCCCCTCCCGATGTTATTATAATGGATAAGGACAAAATGACCGACATTATGGAAAAGTTCCAAAGTAGCGGCGCCTGGAATCTTCCGGTCATTAAAAATAAAAAATACATCGGATTTATTTCCAAATCCAAGTTGTTGACTGCCTATAGACGAAAATTAATAACTTTAACCCCATAAACCCCTTGCGGTGATGAAATATATTATTAGCCTGGTTCTTATAGCATCCATTACCTCCATTATCTATGGCTTTAGTATTAAGGAGGAAGATTTGATTTTGGCCAACAAATGTATCGGGTTTGGTACCGTCGGCATATTTTTGGTGGCCATGCCTTTATTCCTAATAAAAGTGAGCAAAGGCAAGAAAATGAAGGACTATATGCTCAATGAAGAGAACATCAGAAAAATGCAGGGCAAGGACAAAGAAACTACTGATAATCAATAATTTTGATAAGTTTTTAATATGATTATATTCAATTTTGAGCAAAAAAACATAAATTAGTAATCTAAACGATTATTATTTTAACTTCATTGAAATGACTGGAACAGTAAAATTTTTTAATGAATCCAAGGGATATGGCTTCATTACCAACGACGACACGGGAAAAGACATTTTTGTTCATGCAACCGCATTAAACGGAACTGAGCTTAACGAAGGTGACAAAGTAGAATACCAAGAAGAAGAAGGGCGTAAGGGAATAGTTGCTGCACAAGTGCAAGTAATAGGCTAATAATATTTTATTTTGAAAATCATGAAAACCCTTGGTACCTATCGGGGGTTTTTATTTTTTTAAACCCTTGGGGCCCTATCCGTCTTACCTTTCCAGTACAAGCACAAAACCGTCCGCTCCACTGCCTTGGCTCCCAAGATTTTGATCCACTACCATTTTGGAGTTGAAAAGGGCAATCCCTCCAAATTCCACATCGTTTATCTTTAAATAGGAGCTACCATTTGCTACAAAAACAGAATACATATAGCTGGCTGTAGCCAAACCTGAATACATGGCGTCCACAGGGGCGTTATTACTTACGGTGAGGCTTTTCTCCGCGGCATCAAACTCCCATACTATGGCCCCTTTTTCAAAATCTTGGTCCAAGCCGGCAAATCCACCACTAATATGAAGCAGGTTCCAGGTCCCCTGCACTGGATCCTCTTCCAAAGAGGAATGGGTATCCGCACAGCCTACCAATACCATGGACATCATAATACAAAAAATAAAACCTTGTTTTTTCATCCCCAAAAAACCTTTGGCACCCCATTATAAGATTATACATACCACAAATGGTTGCTTTATAACCGGATTCTTTGGGAGATACCTAGTTTAAATTACGCTTTTGAATAAAAAATTGTTTTAAGAGGTTGGAGGCCTCTTCTTCCAAAACCCCACTCACTACCTTCGTCTTGGGATGTAATGTAGTACCCATGGTCCCAAAACCCCTTTCTACATCTCTTGCTCCAAATACGATCTTGGGTATTTGGCTCCAATAAAGGGCACCGGCACACATTTGACAAGGCTCCAAGGTGACGTACAAGGTACATTGATGCAGATATTTCCCCCCTAGGAAATTGGCCGCCGCTGTTATGGCCTGCATTTCGGCATGCGCCGTTACATCCTTTAAACACTCCGTTAAATTATGCGCTCTTGCAATAATCCTATTTTCTACCACCACTATGGCACCAACGGGAACTTCCCCCTTTTCAAAGGCGATCTCAGCCTCCTGAAGGGCTTTCTTCATAAAATAAGCATCATCAAAGGGATTGATCATAAGAAAAGTATAACACCACAATAGTACTCAATATTCACAAAGCGGCAAAAAATAAAGTTCACATTAAGACAACCCACCAATAATCAAAAAAAATACAATAAGGATACTCCAACTTATATGTAAAGCAATGTCTAAATACATTAGTTTTGTGTAACTTTTTACATATGCCCAAGGGAATTCTACCACATATTAACAGTCCAAAGGATATAAGGCCCCTAGACCTAAGACAGTTGACCCAACTGGCAAAGGAACTACGGGAGTTCATCATAGACATTGTTGCCACCAAGGAAGGACACTTAGGCGCAAGCCTGGGCGTTGTGGAACTAACCATTGCTATTCATTATGTTTTTAATACCCCACAGGACAAACTTATTTGGGATGTAGGACATCAGGCTTACGGACATAAGATCTTAACGGGACGAAGGGACCTTTTCCACACCAACCGTCAATTGCATGGCATCAGCGGATTTCCCAAACGCACAGAGAGTGTATATGACGATTTTGGTACAGGACATAGCTCCACCTCCATTTCGGCCATTTTAGGTATGGCTTTGGCCTCCCAGCTAAAACAGGAAAAACACAAACAGCATATCGCAGTCATTGGTGATGCCTCCATTGCCAGTGGTATGGCCTTTGAAGGGCTCAATCACGCTGGGGACACCAATGCCAATATCCTAATTATCCTTAATGACAATGCCATAGGAATAGACCCCAGTGTTGGAGCCTTAAAAAAGTATCTCACCAATGTAAAAAAAGGAACCGCCAAGGACGAGAATATCTTTGAGTGCCTAAACTTTAGCTATAGCGGTCCTATGGACGGGCATGATATAAATGCCCTGATCAAGGAATTAAATAGACTGAGACGTATTGAAGGGCCCAAGTTATTGCACATCATAACCACCAAAGGCAAGGGATTAAAAAAGGCCGAAGAAAACCAGGTGGTTTATCATGCTCCAGGAAAGTTTAACAAGATTACCGGTGATCTGCTGCCCAAAACAACCCTTAACCAGCCACCAAAATATCAGGATGTATTTGGCCATTCGCTGGTAGAATTGGCCAAGGAAAACACCAAAATTGTTGGTATAACCCCTGCCATGCCCACGGGTAGCTCCTTGAAATATATGATGGAGCAAATCCCCGACAGGGCTTTTGATGTTGGCATTGCCGAGCAACATGCCGTAACCATGGCCGGTGCAATGGCCGCTGAAGGCCTCATACCATATTGCAATATCTATTCTACCTTCCTACAACGTGCCTATGACCAAATAATACACGATGTGGCCCTGCAGTGCCTACCGGTCATATTTTGCCTGGACCGAGCAGGAATAGTAGGGCAAGATGGCGCTACCCACCATGGAATATATGACATGGCTTATTTACGTTGTATACCAAATCTTATTATTTTTGCCCCCATGAACGAGGTTGAGCTAAGGAACATTATGTATACGGCCCAACTGGGATTAGCACAGCCCATAGCCATTAGATACCCTAGGGGAAGAGGGGTCAAGGTGCAATGGCGACAAAAATTCAGCAAAATTCCGATAGGAATTTCCGAAGAATTAAAAAAAGGTACGGAAATTGCTGTGCTATCAATCGGTCATATAGGTAATATGGTCAGTCATTTATTGGAAGAGCTTGGCGATAGGCCCGAAATTGGCCACTATAATATGCGCTTCGTAAAACCTTTGGACACTGTTATGTTGCGCCAAATCCTCACCACCTATAAACAGGTCATTACCATAGAGGACGGGTGCAAAATAGGTGGGTTTGGAAGTGCTATTTTGGAATATGCCAACGAGATCCATAGCTTTGTGCCTATAAAAATTTTTGGTATCGAAGACATTTTTATGGAACACGGCACGGTCGGGGAACTTCAAAAAATGGCAAAAATAGATCCATTGACCCTTAAAAATTATATTAACAATCTTTTGAATCCTGAAAAGCATGTGCGGTAAAATTTTCATTGTTGTCCTAGTATTTCTAAATCTCAATTTTTTATTTGCCCAAGACACTATCCCCTCCCCACAAAAACCGGATACCACCAAAGTAGATTCCATGCAAGTAGACTCCATGCGAATAGACACTATTGTGATCCGAACCCTGCAGGATAAGATTAAGTACATTCCCAGAGGAGCAGACCTCACCAATCCAGTGGTGTCCTTTAAACGCACCAAACCCCTGGAAAAAAAATACAGGCGCTTTAGAATACCTTCCTTTTGGGACAAGGAAAACAAACTGGGATTTAATTTTAGTGAAGTAGCCTTTGTAAACTGGAATGCAGGGGGAAATAATTCCATCTCCGGTCTGGCCAGCGCAAAATTTGTGCGCAATTACAAATTTAGATATGTACAACTAAACAACAATCTGGATATACGCTACGGACTTAATGCCCAAGAAGGGTTTAAATTAAGAAAATCCGATGATGCATTGCGATTTTCCTCAACCTTTGCCTTTAGAAGGGATACCATTAGCAACTGGTATTATTCTGCCAGTGCCGAATTTAGGACACAGTTCTCCAACGGATACAAATACCCCAATAGAGATAAACCCATATCCAGGTTTATGGCACCGGGATATGCCCTTTTGGGTGCTGGTACCTCCTATATCCCTGAAGGCAAAAAGTTCAACCTCCGACTGGCCCCGCTCACCTTCAAATCTACCTTTGTCCTGGATCAGACACTGGCCAACAGCGGAGCCTTTGGTGTTCAAAAGGCCCTTGTAGATGATGAAGGCAACATCATAAAAGAAGGTGAAAACGTATATCTGGAATTCGGTTTTCTGGTCACCAATACCTGGGAAAGCAAGATATACAAAAACATGAATCTAAACCACCGGATACAGCTCTATTCGGACTACGTTAATAATTTCGGAAATATAGATATTGACTGGGAACTTAACATGGACCTCACCGTAAACAAGTACGTAAAAACCTCTATAGGGACACATGTGATCTACGATCATGACATAATTTTTGATGAGGTAAAGGCCGCTGATGGTACCGTAACCACTCCCGGTAAGCGCAAAGTACAGTTTAAACAATTGTTGGGAGTGGGACTTACCTATGATTTCTAGCAAAGTCAGCAAGAGAAGCACCAACATTTAAGTCGGTACAAGACAAAAGAAAGACCTTTTTGAATGCCTCAAAAGGTCTTTCTTTTTTGATGTCCAAAGTTCATAAAAACCACTAAAGTTGTTTCCCCATTATTTTGTTATGGATATGTACCGCAGCGCTATCGGAAAGACTGGCCACATAGCAACAGGTATTCAATATAATAGAGTACACAGACCCTGCAGTTTCCCTGTACAATTCCGGCAAGGTAGAAATCATTAGTCGGTCATAATTGGAGCAACGTCCTTCTCTTTTATTTATCAAGGCGGTAGTATAGACATCCAATATGTCCGAAATAATCTTATACCCTGCAATTTCCTTTTCTATTACTTCTTGGGATTGGTACACCTTTTCCACGCTCAATTGAATAATATCCTCTATCTGGGCCTTGAATTTGCTTTTATCCATCAAGGACACGTCAAATTCCCCCTTTAAAATATCCTGTTCATGAGCTATAAAAATAGAAATAGCATCGGAAATCAAGGTATTGATGGCAAGAGCCCTTAAATAGCTTAAGCGATCCTCCATAAAGCTCAGCTCATTGTACTTTTTAATATTGATGCTATCTTTTACCAGCTTGATAAGGTATTCCAAGGCGTAATCTTCCGAGATAAGCCCCAGATTGATACCATCCTCAAAATCGATTATGGTGTAACAGATATCATCTGCTGCTTCCACCAAAAAGGTAAGTGGGTGTCTGCAAAACCCCACATCGCCACCTTTTCCTGTAGGGCTTAGCCCCAATTCATTGGCCACTTCCCGAAATGACTCCAGGTTTTGCTGAAAAACACCAAATTTTTTATCGGCTATACGTTTCGTTGGCTTTTTGGGCAGGGATTCTTTGGGGTACTTCATAAATGCCCCCAAAGTGGCATAGCTTAGGCGCAACCCGCCATCCACCCCTTTCCGGGTTTCTGTCAATAATTTATAGCCATTGGCATTGCCCTCAAAATCTATGATGTCCTGATACTCCTTTTGGGTCAATACCTTTTCAAAACGCCTGCCTTTCCCCGTTTTAAAATATTCCCCAATGGCTTTCTCCCCGCTGTGCCCAAATGGAGGATTACCTATATCATGGGCCAAAGCCGCTGCGGCAACAATGGCCCCAAAATCATTAAAACGGTACCCGTGTACCTCTTGAAGGTAAGGGTGTCTTTCCAGAATTTTTTTTCCGGCAATCCTTCCCAGACTTCTGCCTACCACTGATACTTCAAGGCTATGGGTAAGCCGTGTATGCACAAAGTCGGTTTTGGACAAAGGAATCACCTGGGTTTTATCTTGCAAGCTCCTAAAAGCTGCCGAAAATATAACCCGATCGTAATCCACCTCAAAACCCAAACGGGTTTCATCCTGTTCCTTCCTTATTCTTTTATGGGTGTCGCCAAAGCGCTTTAATGAGAGTAATTGTTCCCAATTCATAACGTAAAATTAGTGGGCGCAAGATACATTTTTAGAAATGCAACACATAATAAAACCATTGGCATCTACCTACAAATCCTTACTATAGATATCTAATTTTAACATTTAATTAAACTTAAGATTACACTTGGTTTGCGACAATTTCCCATCTTAGCGGCTGTCTTAAGACATAATTGATTTCATTTTAGATATTAGTTTTTGTCGACTATTACTTTGAAGTCGAAAGCTGCCTTTGGCCAAGGCAGCTTTTATGATTTAAAATAAAGTTGTTGCAGGGTTAACATTCACTTAACATTCATGTCGGTTCTTTGTCCTCGACAAAAACTAATAGTCTTATCATGAAAATGCAATGTTTGGCACTAGCGCTAGCTATGTGTTCATTATTCAGCAGCTCTGCCCAAGAATCCAATGCACCAGAATTTGGCAAGGGTCTATTTAACTTAATGGGAAAAGACAGTACCTGGAGCGCCAAGATAGCCGCTCGAATGCAGTTTTTGAGCAGTTCTACCTGGACAGAAAACGCCAATGGGGACTTCACAGATCCGCATTTCAATACCTTGGTTAGGCGGGCCAGGTTAAAATTTGATGGATTTGTTTATTCACCAAAACTCGCCTATAAAATAGAATTGGGATTATCCAACCGGGACATCTCGGGTGCCTCTCAATACACTAGTAATGCCCCCAGATATATACTGGATGCCGTGGTGATGTGGAATTTTTATCAAAATTTTCATATTTGGGTAGGGCAAACCAAACTTCCTGGCAATATGGAGCGGGTCATTTCCTCCGCCAACCTTCAAATGGTTGATAGATCATTGCTAAACCGTCAATTCACCTTGGATAGGGGAATGGGTCTTCAGCTTAGACACCATACCAATCTAACGGACAGCTTTATAATGAGGGAAATAATCGCCATTTCACAGGGAGAGGGCAGGAATATTACTACCGGAAACCTGGGCGGACACCAGTACAGCGGACGATTGGAATTATTGCCCTTTGGCGAGTTCCTTGGCAAAGGGGAATACAGTGGAAGTGACCTAAAGAGGGAGAAATCACCAAAATTAATGCTTGCAGCCACTTACAACCTTAACCGAAACGCCGTAAAGACCAGAGGCAACCAAGGAAGTTATATGGTAACCGACATTGGCTTTCACAAAACCAATATCAACACCCTTTTCCTAGATGCGATGTTTAAATACAACGGATACTCTTTTATGGCCGAATACGCCCATAGGGATGCAGATGACCCCTTTGCCGTTAATGCCGATGGCTCCCTCACCGGAGATGTGGTGCAAGTGGGCAGTGGCTTAAACCTACAGACCGGATACCTTTTTAAAAACAACTGGGAAGTATCTGGGCGCTATACCCGCATTGGATTAGATAAAAATATAACAGGAGAAAACCTGGAACAACAATATACCTTGGGACTGTCAAAATTCATTGTAGGCCATAAATTGAAGGTTCAATCGGATATCAGTTATCTATCTGTTGAAGAAGGATTCAATGAAATTATGTTCAGACTACAGATGGAGGTTCATTTTTAACTAAAAAGATAACCTTAAGATAACGTTGCGCACAAACGGACAATTGATATTTGCAAACTATTTTTACTTAGATTATGGACAATTTATATTTATTAATGATTATTGCACTGGCTTTTTTGGCTATTGCAGATTTGGTAGTTGGTGTTAGTAATGACGCTGTAAACTTCTTAAATTCGGCAATTGGCTCCAAAGCCATATCTTTTAGGACCATAATGATCGTCGCCAGTATAGGAATAGCCGTTGGGGCCATATTTTCTAGCGGGATGATGGAGGTTGCTAGAAAAGGAATCTTCCACCCTGGAGAATTTATGTTCAGTGAGATCATGATTATTTTTATGGCCGTTATGATCACGGATATTTTATTGCTCGACTTTTTCAACACTGTGGGCATGCCTACCTCAACTACCGTATCTATCGTTTTTGAACTATTGGGTGCCTCGGTAGCCATGTCGCTAATAAAAATAGCAGGTGATGCCGGGAATTATGCCGATATATATAACTATATTAATACATCCAAAGCCACAGAGATTATCTTGGGTATCTTACTCTCGGTAGTCATCGCATTTTCGGTCGGGGCCTTTGTACAATACCTATCGCGTTTAATGCTCTCTTTTAATTTTAGAAAAAAAGCCAAATCACTGGGTGCAATATTCGGAGGGGCAGCCTTAACGGCCATAACGTATTTTATATTGATAAAGGGCTTAAAAGGCGCCACTTTTGTTAGTGATGATCTGTTGGACTTCATCAAGGACAATACAATGTTGATTATCCTTGGTAGTTTTGCCACCTGGACGGTTATCTCCTATATCATTGCCACCATTTTAAAATTTGATGTCTATAAGCTGATTATCATAGTAGGAACCTTTGCCCTGGCATTGGCTTTTGCAGGAAACGACCTGGTTAACTTTATTGGGGTACCTATTGCAGCCTGGCAGTCTTTTGAAGCTTGGCAAGCTTCTGGTGTACCGGCCTCTGAATTTAGTATGAACGTACTGGCAGCCAAAGTACCAACCCCCACCCTTTTGTTATTTCTTGCAGGGATGGTAATGGT
Organism: Arenibacter sp.; assembly: GCA_041582955.1. Lineage (GTDB taxonomy): Bacteria > Bacteroidota > Bacteroidia > Flavobacteriales > Flavobacteriaceae > Arenibacter. Next base: position 17,240 of record JBFHGV010000002.1, on the reverse strand, counting down.
TCTTACGCTATGGTTCTCCAAAAAGGCCAGATACGTCACACAAACCGAGATCAACCTTTCCCGTGAAGGTGAATCCAAGGAAAGATTTCAACCCAACTTCCTGTCTAGGGGAATTGTGAGGGGAGCTATCCTGCTTTCTACATTTACCACATCCCTTATCCCGAAGTCACTACAGGAAAAAATAGATGAGAACTTTAAAAAACCATCTATTCCTCTTTCCAAGGACAAGACTTTTGAATTACCGGCTTTTGATATGGTTCGTGCGGCCGTAAACCTTATGGTTGCCGGGGTACTGATTTCTATTGCCACATCTTACAAATTGCCGCTATCTACTACTTATGTAACCTTTATGGTGGCTATGGGATCCTCATTGGCCGATAGGGCCTGGGGTGCAGAAAGTGCAGTCTATAGGGTTGCAGGAGTGCTCAATGTAATTGGGGGCTGGTTCTTTACGGCATTTATAGCGTTTATTTCTGCAGCGGTAATTGTATACCTCATTAACATACACGTGCCATCAATGGTTGCTATTCTATTGTTGATAGCTGTGTTGTTATTGGCAAGAAATTACATATCGCACAATAAACAATCCAAGGAAATAAGAGCCGAAGATAGCCTAAGAAAGGCCGAAAGCAGCTCTATCCAAGGTGTGATCGAGGAAAGTGCCGACAATATTTCCAACGTCGCCAAAAGGAGTAATAAAATCTACACCAACATAATAGACGGATTGGCCAAACAAGACCTGGAACTTCTTAAAAAGAACAAAAAAGGGGTGGTGAAACTTTCCAATGAGGTAGATGAATTAAGAGACCATATCTTTTATTTTATAAAGAATTTGGATGAGGCCAGTGTGGGCGCCAGTAATTTCTATATCAACATTCTTGGATACCTACAGGACATGGCCCAGTCTTTGGAATATCTCACCAAAATAAGCCATAAGCACATTAACAACAACCATAAAAAATTAAAATACAATCAGATAAAAGAACTGAAGGAAATAGACCTTAAACTGGAAAAGCTATTAAGCGAAACCAAGGTAGCTTTTGAAACCAGGTCATTTGAACAGATAGGGGTCATATTTGGAAGCAAACAAGAATTGCTGGACTTAGTGTCCCAAAAAATTGAGACACAGATCGCTAGAACCCGTACCGAGGAATCCAGTCCAAAAAATACTACCCTGTATTTTACCTTTCTTCTGGAAACCAAAGATTTTATCAATGCTACTATGAACCTTCTGGAGCTGTATTACCAAGAGCACGACAGCTCTGTTAAACCGGCCAAACTAGAGCTTCATTAGTCAATCTTCCAGGGGGTCCATGGAGCATAGGAGGGAATGTAGCGAAAAGAGCTCAACTCGCTCAAAGCGCATTCAAACCTATGTGAACGAGTAAAGCATAACAGCTTATCAATTAACAAAACACCTAGTCCGGTTGTTTGTTTGGGTTATAATTTTGTGTCCAAGGCCTTGTTTTAAAACAAAGCCAAAGCACAACTTGACCCAAACAGCAACCGGATTACTTTTTAAGGAAATCCCTTCGCAAAAACACCTACCAGAACTTTACCAATCCTGAGGATTATAAATCTATAAAGTTCTATTGGTCATATCTACTGTCATTGTAAGTGCAGTTATAAGGCCTTTTAAAAGTCTCTACAAGAGCGTAACCGAGATAAAACCCAATGTAACCTTAACACAAAGAAAAGGCCTCAAATTGTCTTAAAAACACTTATAAAAGGAGATTTACTGAACGAAGTGGTACAGCCATGCAAAACCCGGCTATAAAAAACAAAGATCCTATCTATAAAAATTCATTTCATCCATATACTTCCAGACGGCTTCTGGAAGCAAGGGCCTTATATTCTTACCCAATTTATGTTGGCTTCTGATAAAGGTGGAGGAAATTTCCATTATAGGTGCCGATACCTTACTGATCTTTGGATGGTCTTTAAATTGATGCTTCACCTCTCCCTCGGAAATCCTTGGATAAACGTAAATACCATGATTTTCCAAAATTACCTCATAGTTCTTCCACTTGTGGAACCCCTTTAAATTGTCCTCTCCCATAATCAAACAAAATTCATGGCCCTTTTCAAATTTTTCCTGTAAATGCACCAAGGTATTTACCGTATAATTAGGTTGTGGAAGATCAAATTCAATTTTGCTGGGCTTTAATTTGGGGTATTCCTTAACAGCCTCGTAAACCAGCTGATAGCGATGATGGTTGTCCAAGAGCGATTTTTTGGTCTTAAACGGGCTCTGCGGGGTGACAACAAACCACACTTCGTCCAGATCAGAGAATTCTACCATGTGATTGGCAATTACCAAATGCCCAATGTGAATGGGATTAAAAGTACCAAAGTAAAGTCCTATTTTTTTATTCAAAGCAGATTCTGTTCCGTATTCCAAATAACTTAACTATTCCGTAAAAACACCTCTAAAAAATGGCCAATCCGTAGATATTTCCCTATTGTCCATCCTCTACTTTGGCACCCACAAAATCGGCCACCAATTTATGCGCCTCATTCAATGCGGTCTCCAGATCATAATTCTTAATGATACTATCAAATTGAGGTGCAGTTGCCAATTCTACGGAGGCCTTGGCAATTCTCATATTTATTTTATCCTCGGATTCCGTACTTCGTTTTTTTAACCTGATCTTTAGCTCATCTATACTAGGGGGCTTAACGAAAACGGCCAGCGTTTGATCTGGAAACTTCTTTTTGATCCGAAGTCCGCCCGCTACATCAATGTCAAATATCACATTTTTACCTTCTGCCCAGAGTCGGTCTACCTCGCTCTTTAAGGTTCCGTAGAAATTATCCCTATAGACCTCTTCCCACTCCAAAAAATCATCCTCCTTTATATGATTTTTGAACTCGGAGAGACTCATAAAATAGTAATGCTCTCCATGTTTTTCCTTTCCTCTACGTGGCCTGGAGGTAGCCGAAATGGAAAAAGCCAAATTGAGTTCTGGCTGTTGTAGCAAATGTTTTACAATGGTTGTTTTTCCACTGCCCGATGGGGCCGAGAAAATAATTAGTTTTCCTCCTTGCATTATAAGACGTTAAGCATTTGTTCCTTAATTTTTTCCAACTCGTCCTTCATTTGCACAACCAGCTGCTGCATGGGTGCATAATTGGCCTTGGAGCCTATGGTATTGATCTCCCTACCTATTTCCTGACATATGAACCCAAGCTTTTTTCCATTGGAGTCATCCGTTTTTAAGGTTGTGGCAAAGTACTCCAAGTGGTTTAACAGGCGTACCTTTTCCTCGGTAATGTCATACTTCTCCAAATAGTAGATAAGTTCCTGCTCAAAACGATTGGAATCCAAATCGGCTTTCAGATCTGCCACCGCCTTTTCCAAGCGCTCCCTAACAGTAGCGAGTCTTTCTGTATCCATTAACGACACCTTGTCCAACAAGACCTTTAAAGCTTCTATACGACCCTGAAAATCATCCTCCAATACCTTACCTTCCTCTGTCCTAAAGGTATTGATTTCCTTAAGTGCTTCCACTAAGGCTTCCTTAATGGCCGTAAATTCTTCCTCATCAATATCTTCCCGTTCCGTCTTCATGGTATCGGGCATGCGCATGGCAATCTCCAACAAAGCCATTTGATCCCCAGAGGCTATACGGCCCAACTGCTCCATATATTCTCGCACAACAGCTTCATTTACCTCTGACGATGCCTGTGCTCCCGTATTTTCAATATATAGACCAAAATCTACCTTCCCCCTTACCAGAGAACTGGCAATGGTCTTGCGCAACTCCAATTCCTTTTCCCTGTAGGCAGAAGGAATTCTAGCATTTAAATCGAGATTTTTGCTGTTTAGCGATTTAATCTCAATGGTAATTTTCTTGGAAGAACGTTGTATTACATTCTTCCCAAAGCCTGTCATTGATTGGATCATAAATTGATTTTAGATTTTGGCAAAGGTAAATAAAATTGAGGTTTGTAGCCCTCAATGACCTTAAACTCCCAAAAGCTTTGAAAACAGCCCTTAATACTAATTTGGAAAGCCTAGCAAATGTGATAGCTCCCCTTTGTTTATTGGCTTCCTTTTATGAGCAAATGGAGCTCCAGTTTAGGTTCTCACCAAAAAACATCCGCAAAAAAAGAAATAGGGAGAAAGAACAGAAAAACGACAACCCACCAACTAGGAGAAATAAAATAAGTTGCCAAACCAAGTATCAAGGTATAGCCCCAACAAAAACTTCCTTTTGGCTACAACCCTATTCACATCACCCCTGGTCTCCTGAGACTTCATATTTCTTCTGTGCGATGGCCTTAAACAAAATTGATTTCCTTGGGAGTGTAGATTCTTTAATATCATGCAAAAAAATATAAGTCGGCCGGGAATTGTTGCCCTAAAAAAAGTCCCACTACCTCTATAGCTCCCTTACCCAGATATTCCTATAGCTCACTCTACTGTTATCCCCATGATCCTGAAGCCTTAAGGGCCCCTTCCCGTGTGCCGGATTCTTTGGCCAGCCAATGTAGGCCGTTGTACCCTTAATTTCAACATGATCCTGCACCAGGATTCCGTTGTGCAAGACTGTTACAGTCCCGGATTTTATCTTTTGTCCGTCCTCATTAAATTCAGGCGCGTGGTAAATAATATCATAACTGTTCCATTCCCCTGTTGGCACAGAAGCCATGGCAAGCGGTACGTGCTGCTTGTAAATGGATGCCACCTGACCGTTTACATAGGTATCGTTATCATTGTTATCCAAGACCTGCACCTCATACAACCCATTTAGGAATACACCGCTATTGCCTCGACTCTGACCCTTGCCCTGTATTTCTTTGGGCGATTTCCATTCCAAATGTAATTGTATGCTCCCAAAATTCTGAACGGTCTGAATATCACCAGTCTTGTTGCTCACCGTCATACTACCATCATCATTAACGATCCATTTGGCCGCCGTACTGTCTCTAGAGCTTATCCAATTGTCCAAATTATCCCCGTTAAACAATACAATGGCATCACTGGGTGGCTTGCTAAAGGACACATTGGGCTTCACCACTGGCGGCACCGGTTTATAGTATTCGGTTTCCTCGGGGGTAGTGGGTTCCTCTCCCATATATTCTTCATGTACTATTACCCCATCGGCAGCAGCCGGCGTTGCGGCTGCTTCCAAAGGGTCTACGGCTACCTTTTCCTTACAGGCGAATGCCAAAATTAAGAGAAAAGGGATAAATCCTAGTTTCTTTACCATAGTATAATTTTCTAATGGATCAATCCAATATTTTTATCTTAATATTCCTGTAAGATACCACGTCCCCATGGTCTTGTAATCCCAATTTCCCTGTTTTGTACTTACCAAAATGCTCAGAGCCCTTAAATTTGGATTTCGCTATCATAGCTTCCCATTCCTCACCATGGACAGGAAATGATGCCACCTCGGTTCCATTTAGCACTACATTGCCCTTGTTGGTATTGTGGTTAACGGTAATAACACAGGTATTCCATTCCCCAACCGGCTTGGTAACATCCTTACTGGGAGCTACCATATCATAGAGGGCCCCCGCTTGATGGGTAGTTCCATTTTTGGCATCCGGGTGCTTTTCATTGTCCAATACTTGAATTTCCGGCCCGGAATGGTAGGCCTCCCTAAGGCTTTCTATTTCCTTTACGCCCCAAAATATACCACTATTGCCGCCTTCCGAGATCTTCCAATCTACAGATAGAACAAAATTGGTAAATTCCTCTTTGGTCACTAAATTGTATTTCTCCCCCTTCTTACGATCCTTGGGAGGATAAAAGACCATGGCGCCATCCTCTATTTTCCAGGCCTCCCCTACACCATCTTCCTTGTACCGTTTCCAGGCATCAAAATTGGTCCCATCAAAAAGCACCTTCCATTCCCCTTCCACCACGGCAGTTGGTGGTGGTGGTGGTGGTGGTGGTGTTCCTTTCTCGGAATTAGCCATGGGATCCGAATCAACCTCCATATTCTTATTATCCGTTTTATCCTTACAGCCTACAATCAGCACAGCGATCAAGGCCGTATAAAGTAAATTTTTCATTTTTCTGTGTTTATGATTAAACAGTATTATAGCCCTAGTATCTTTTTCAATACGGTCTTATCTATTTCGGCCCCCGCAAAATCGTCGAAAGTTTTTTCCGTGGCTTCAATTATATGGTCCTGAATAAATTTGGCTCCTTCCCTGGCCCCTTGCTCCGGACTTTTAATACAACATTCCCACTCCATTACTGCCCAAACATCACAGCCGTATTGGGTTAGTTTGGAGAAAATAGTCTTAAAGTCGATTTGTCCGTCACCAAGTGAGCGATATCTTCCTGCCCGATCGCCCCAATCATTGTATCCACCAAAGGCACCCTTTTTGCCTGTAGGGTTAAATTCGGAATCCTTTACGTGGAACGATTTAATAAACTCGTGATAGTGATCAATATAGGCTATATAATCCAATTGCTGTAGCACAAAATGGCTAGGATCATACAAGATATTTACCCGCTTATGATTACCGGTGGCGGCTAAAAAGCGCTCAAAAGTATCGCCGTCGTGCAAGTCCTCACCAGGGTGGATTTCATAACATACATCCACACCTTCCTTATCATAATGGTTTAGGATAGGCAGCCATCTTTTAGCCAATTCCTCAAATCCCATTTCCACCAATCCGGCAGGTCTCTGCGGCCAAGGGTGGGCGGTATGCCACAATAGGGAACCGGAAAAAGTAGCGTGAGCGGACAAGCCAAGCCTTCTACTCGCGGTAGCTGCCTTCTTAACCACGTCTACGGCCCATTCTGTACGTGCCTTGGGGTTATTCTTCACCTTGTCCGGAGCAAAATTGTCGAACATCAGGTCATATGCGGGATGAACCGCCACCAATTGCCCTTGTAAATGAGTGGACAATTCGGTTATTTCCAATCCGTAAGAATTAATTTTCCCCTTCAGTTCATCGCAATAGGTCTGACTCTCTGCCGCCTTGTCCAAGTCGATCAGAAAATCTACCCAAGTTGGTATCTGTATCCCTTTGTATCCTAAATCGGATGCCCATTTACACAATCCATCCAAAGAATTGAACGGTGCTTTTTCATCTACAAATTGTGCCAAAAATACGGCTGGCCCCTTAATTGTTTTCATTTATTTCTGTTTATTATTTTTAAATTGTTTTCCGGACAAGGGCAACTCCCCAAACGAATTTTCTATTGCGCTTATCCCTAGTCTTTGTTCATTGCCCAAATGGCACATTACCCATCTTTTAAGGCCCCCTACCCCCTTTAATTGCCTCATTTGACACGGGCCGAATGCTATATCCCAAGGCCTTTGGAATAATTATGTACCAAACCCATTACCCACTGTATTGGTTTGGATATAATTCATAATTAAACCCTATATTTAGACTGTAATTTAGAATCACACTCCTTTTTAGTGTGAAGTGATAAATATAGGAATTACAATAGAATTATCAGAATATTAAACCATGAAACAATCGGCAAAAATGGAAGGAATTTAGATCAAACCATAAATTCCTAAAATATATTGACCCCAAAAATCGTTATAACATTTATTAGACCTATAGACCACAGTATATAGATTTAAAGACCGCTAATTCCATGTTGTTAAAAAACCATATAAACACACCCCCCCATAAAGCCGTGATTCACGGGTACGGGGCATTATCATTATTTTCCAGGAATGTATTGTTCACCCAACTTCCTAAACCAAAAGACACAGCAAATTGCACTGTTGAACCAATCAAATCCAGTAAACTTTCTTAATGGAAAACAGCACAGCCAGAAATATGTGGGGCGATTTTTTAGATGCCCACTTAGAATACGCCTTTGTAGAAGCTCCCAAGGTGATGCATCTTTTTGACAATGAAAAAGATGCCAACCACTCTTTGAACCTTGTAATAAACAATACAAAAAAGGCCATGTCCCTTTCCCTTCTAGGCATTCAGCACAGAAACGAACCTTTGCCAAAAATTGGATCATTTATAGTCCTCACTGATTGGGAAGGCACTGCAAAATGTATTATTAAAACCACTTCGGTAAAGTTAAAACCATTATTTAGCATTGATGGGGATTATACCCAATTGGAAGGAGAAGACGATAAGAGCCTAGACCAGTGGAAAAATAGGTATTGGAATTACTTTACCCGTGAACTGGCTCCTTTTAAGCGCATTCCCAAGGAGAGTATGATTGTGGTCTGCATAACATTTGAAAAAGTATACGGTTAACCTACACCTACCAAGCAAAACTAAAAAGGGCCGCTAAATGCGGCCCTTTTCTATATGGTAAGGTAAATTTCTATTTCAAATCTACCCAAACATTTCCTTTTTTATTGGATTCTACAGAACTCTCAATAAAATCCAGTCCACGCACCCCGTCCATCATAGTAGGGAATTCGCCATCGTTATAATCCTCTCCCCTAATGGCTCTTGCAACCCCAAGGTAGATATTGGCCATGGAATCAAAAATACCTTCTGGGTGTCCTGGAGGTAATTTGGTGCCATCCAAAGACAAATCTGAATTATAGGCGTGACCAGGCTTGTATACCTGAACCGGTTTGTCATCACTAAGCACATAGAGGTAGTTGGGGTTTTCCTGTTCCCAACGCAGTCCGGCCTTTTCACCATAGATAGCAATGCTTAAACCGTTTTCCTCACCAGTGGCAACCTGACTTGCCCTTACCAAGCCCTTAACATGCTTGTCCATACGGATCAGTACCGTACCATCAACATCCATTTGGTTATCCTCGTACAAATAGTTAAAATCGGCCAAAATAGATTTGATCTTTAATCCGGTGGTATACTCTATCATATTAAAGGCATGCACCCCAATATCACCCATACAAGAGCTAATTCCGGCTTTTTTGGGATCCAATCTCCAAACGGTAGATCGCTTGGCCTTGTCATGGATTATAGAGTTGATCCAACCCTGATAATATTGAGCATCAACCTTGTGTATTTTTCCCAGAGCCCCAGCCTTGATCATCTCCCTCATTTGCCTTACCATTGGGTAGCCCGTATAAGTGTGGGTTACAGCAAAGACAGTCTTGGCCTTTTCCAATGTAGCCTGCAATATAACAGCCTCCTCATAGGTAGTGGTCATAGGCTTTTCACAGATAACGTGAAATCCGTTTTCCAACAATTTTTTAGCCATTGGAAAATGCAAAAAATTAGGTGTTAATACAGAACACACCTGTATACGCTCCTCTTTTGGAAGTTTCAATTCCTCTTCCACCAAAGTGTCAAAGTCCTTATAAATTCTATTGGTAGGGATATCTATCTCCTTTGCAAAGGCAACATTGGCCTCAAAATCTGGGTTAAAAACAGCCCCTACAATCTCATAATTATCATTGATTTGGGATGCTACCCTGTGCAATACACCAATAAGGGAGTCTCCTCCACCCCCTAAAATTCCTAATTTAATTTTTTTACCCATAATATATTTATTCCTAAATTACTCTTTATATTCTACTTGAACGTTTTTAAAAAACAAGGCAAACAGGGCCATGACCCCTAGCGCAAAAATAGCAGGAAAACTCCAAATATCAACCCAGCTATGCTCCCCTTCACGCACCAAATAACTATCCGTAATCTCACCGGCCACCCAGAATCCTATCAACATACCTACCCCATAGGTAGCCAAGGTAATTAATCCCTGTGCTGCACTTTTGTATTGAGCACCCGCTTTGGAATCGGTATAGATTTGCCCGGACACAAAGAAAAAATCATAACAGATCCCATGCAAGGCAATCCCTATAATTAGCATAAATGCCTTGTCGTCCGCATTTCCATATGCAAAAAGCAAATATCGTACGGTCCAAGCCAACATTCCCGCAATAAGGGTTCTCTTAAAGCCAAATCTCTTAAAAAAAAAGGGCAATAACAACAGAAACAACACTTCGGATCCCTGACCAATGGTCATTATACCCGTAGGGTTGTCCATCCCTATTTCCGACAAAAACGGATTGGCATTCTGATAATAAAAGGCCAAGGGAATACAGATAAGAATTGATGAAATAAAGAAAACGAAAAAATTCCTATCCCGTAAAAGCTTTAAGGCATCCAATCCCAAAATACTGGAAATGGACACTTTTTCGTCCTTCCCTACCTTTGGCGGTGTTTTGGGAAGGAAAAAACTATAAAGACCCATAATAGCAGAGGCAATGGCTACCATTAAAAAGGTATTTTTTAATAGCCCCTCCTGCCTGGACACTTCAGAATCCCAAAGAAACACATAGCTGATTACCAACCCGGCAACAATCCAACCAATAGTTCCAAAAACCCTGACAAAAGAAAATTCCTTTGCCGGATTTTTCATCTGATTAAAGGCTATGGAATTCACCAAGGCCAAAGTAGGCATATACAGTATCATATACCCAAGCACGTAGGGATAAAAACCAGCGAAGTCTACCGCGGCATACATCTGGTACATAAGCAGGGCGCCTATAAGGTGTAAAACCCCCAATATGCGTTCTGCATTAAAAAACCTGTCCGCTATCAATCCTATTATAAAAGGGGCTATAATGGCTCCCCAGGATTGCGTTGAATACGCCATGGCGGTTTCCGCACCACTGGCCTTTAGGTTATGGCCCAAAAATGTACCCAAGGTAACAAACCAACCTCCCCAAATAAAAAATTCGAGAAACATCATCAAGGAAAGTTGAAGCTTGGTGTTTACCTTCACGTCTGGCGGTTCTTTTTATCTTTTATAAAAGGCGTAATCCAATACAGGTGGCTCAATGGCATTATTTCTAAAATCGACCGAAATTTGCCCCCTGTGATGGGTTGAATGGTTTATGATATGAAAAAGCATATCGGTAATGGTATTGGAAAACAACCTCCCCTTGGTATTTTCATAATCCAAGCGCGCATCAAAATTATCCGCATTGGTAATGATCTCAAAGGAACTTCTTTGATTTTCATAATGCAGGTCTCCCCAGTCATTTAAGGGGTGGATCTGAAAAACGCCGTATTCTATTTTTTTATCAAGAATACGGGCATTCCATATATGATGGGCGTTTAAAATATGACTAAATAGTTCAATAGTTCTATCCGGAACATGCTCCAGCTTATGACACTCTTCAATCAATTTCTTATTGCAATAAAAGTTATAATCGAAAAGTTGATTAAAAAAAGCCTTCATAGCACCCCCTTCAATTAGTTTATTTCCTTGGCCGCCTTTAGCAACAGATTTTTTGTAGCAAGAATACCTTCTTCCTCACCTAGCTCATGACCTTCATATTCCACACCAATATACCCGGTATAGCCGGCATCCTTAACTATCTTTAGTATTCTGGGGTAATCCAATTTGGTCTCGTAGCCCTGTGCATCAAAATTGTAGGATTTGGCACTTACCGCCAAGGCATGGGGCATTAGCTCACTTATACCTTTATAGATATCATATTCATTGGCACATCCATCCTTACTTCTTTCTATACAGAAATTTCCAAAATCGGGCAAGGTACCACAGTTTTTCATATTTACCTTGGTCATAACCTCTGCCAGCATAGCGGCATTGGAAGACAATCCACCGTGGTTTTCAACCAAAACCTCTATATTCTTTTCCTTGGCATAGGTGGCCAATTGGGTTAAACCGTCTACAGAACTGGCTACCCATTCTTGGGGCACTTTGCTTCCGGAAAGGTTTACCCTAATAGCATGGCATCCCATGGCAGCGGCGGCATCTACCCATTTAAAATGGTTTTCTACCGCTTCTTTTCTTTTTGCATCATCGGTAGTCGCAAGGTCTCCCTGACCGTCAATCATGATCAGTACATTTTCCATTCCGTGCTTCTTGCTTTCGGCATTGCATTTCTCCACAAAGGCAGCCATAGCTTCCTCAGAGAAATTAGCAGCCCTTAATTCGTCATAATACAGGCCACTGACATATTCCAGACCGGAGAAACCCCATTCTTTGGCCTTCTCGGCAAAGGTATACGGATCCACTCCCTCTTCCCTTACCATTCTATGCATGGACCACTGGGCCAAGGATAATTTAAAAAAGGGCTTCTCGGATTTTACGGCTACTTCCGAAACTTCCTTGTTGTCCGACTTATCCTTGGGAGCTTCCTTGCAAGAAAAAACACCCATTGCCAATACAACCAAAACTACCTTTAATCCCGTTAATTTTAAATTTTTGCCTCTCATTTTCAATAAATATTATTAAATCAATCAATTACCAACAACTATAACGTTATAGTGCTGAAGTCTTAGGAAATATAAGGTTTAAATGTAGAAAATTAATTTTATATTTAATAAATTTATTAAATAAACAATTTTATAAATGAGCAAGTTTTATTACAACGAAGAGCAGGATTCTTATGATGCAATTGTCGTAGGTACTGGAATTAGCGGGGGGTGGGCAGCCAAGGAATTATGCGAAAAAGGATTAAAGACCTTGGTTTTGGAACGAGGAAGGATGGTTAAGCACATTGAGGACTACGAGACGGCCAATATGGACCCGTGGGATTTTCCGAATGCCGGGAAGCCCACTAGGGAGGATATTGAACAACAGCCCAAACAGAACAGAACGGGCTATACAACCAACGCAGCCAGTAAAATGTGGTTTGTTAACGATTTAAAACATCCCTACAATGAAATACGAAGGTTCGACTGGATGAGGGGATACCACTTAGGCGGGCGCTCCTTACAATGGGGACGACAGAGTTATCGTTGGAGCGACCTTGACTTCACAGCCAACAAGAGGGATGGTATAGCAGTAGATTGGCCCGTTCGATACAAAGATATTGCCCCTTGGTATTCCAAGGTAGAGAACTATATTGGGGTTAGCGGGGAGGCGCTTAACCTTCCTCATTTGCCGGACAGTGAATTTCTGCCGGCTATGGAAATGAACTGTGTGGAGGAGCATTTTAAAAATAAGGTGACAGAGAGCTTTGACGGACGTGCCGTTACCATAGGTAGGGTAGCACATATAACTGGAACCAAAAATTTTGACGGGCGCACCAAATGTCAATACAGAAATCGCTGTATCAGAGGATGTCCTTTTGGCGGATACTTCAGCAGTTTGTCCTCTACGTTGCCCGCTGCAGAAGCCACGGGAAACATGACCCTAAGACCAGACTCCATTGTTCACGAAGTAATGTACGACCCGGACACCAAAAAGGCTACCGGGGTAAAAGTAATAGATAGGGTAACCAAAGAAACCCATGAATTTAAAGCCAAGGTTATCTTTTTATGTGCTTCGGCAATAGCTTCGACCGCTATTTTAATGCAATCCAAATCCGATCGTTTCCCCAATGGCATGGGTAATGATTCTGATCAATTGGGCCGAAATATCATGGACCACCATTTAGGAGTGGGTGCTTCGGGTAAATTTGACGGATTTGATGACAAGTATTACAAAGGCAGACGCCCAAATGGAATTTACATACCGAGGTTCAGGAACCTGGGAGGGGATTCGGACAGAAAGGATTACCTACGTGGATTCGGATATCAAGGAGGAGCCAGCCGAGGCAATTGGGAAGAGACCGTTGCTGAGCTATCCTACGGGAAAGACCTTAAAGAGAGCATACTCCAACCTGGTGGATGGAGAATGGGAATCGGTGGCTTTGGGGAAGTACTCCCCTATGAGGACAATAGAATGACTTTGGATTATGACAAATTGGACGACTGGGGACTGCCCACGGTAACTTTTGATGCCGATTTACAGGAGAACGAGTTCAAAATGCGTAAAGACATGCAGGAATCTGCCGTAGAAATGCTGGAAAAAGCAGGATTTAGGGATGTTAAAGGACACGACGGGCCAACCGGTCTTGGCCTGGGAATCCACGAAATGGGTACCGCCAGAATGGGCCGCAATAGGAAGACCTCTGTCCTTAATGGGAACAACCAATTGCACGATGTACCCAACGTTTATGTGACCGACGGAGCCTTTATGACCTCAGCCAGTTGTGTAAACCCATCCCTTACCTATATGGCGTTCACTGCCAGGGCCGCAGACCATGCGGTAAAAGAACTTAAAAAAGGAAATATATAATGGATAGAAGAAAAGCACTTAAAAACATGGGCTTGGCACTGGGATATACCGTAGCCACCCCAACACTGATCAGCATAGTACAAAGCTGTAAGAACGATGCGGCCATTACATGGACACCAGATTTTCTTTCACCCACAGAAGGGTCAATGCTTACCCAATTGGTATATATAATACTGCCAAAAACCGACACCCCCTCTGCTTCAGAAGTACAGGTACACATCTTTATAGACCGCTTTGCCGATCAGGTTATGAAAAAAGAACAGCAGGACCTGTTTAAAATGACCATGGGGAAATTTCTGGACAAGGCCCTACAGGATTCTGGCAAAAAGGAAATTGCAGACCTTGGCCCAGAACATCTGGAGCCAGTACTGTCTGCTGCCCTAAAAATCTCCAAAGAAGAGGAAGCTAAAAAATTCGAGGTTATCAACGCTTATACAGAAGCTGTAAAAGCTGGGGAAACAGCAAGCTTGGACGATGAAGCATCCCGATTTGCCTTCGCCAACAACCTTAGAGGTTTAACCATATTGGCGTATAAGTCCTCCGAGTATGTAGGAGAAAATGTCTTACCATACCTACCGGTACCGGGCGAATACATTGCATGTGGCGACCTTCAGGAATTGACCGGCGGCAAGGTATGGTCACTATAAATGATCACAAAATAAAATTCACTAAAAAGTCAAAACAACTGAATGGCAATTGCCATTCAGTTGTTTTGACATTATTTATTAATAGAATTCCAACCTTATCCTAAAAAATGAAAAGAAGAGATTTTATTCAAAAAACCGCCTTGGGAAGTAGCGCCGTTACCCTAGGTAGCACCTTAGCTTACGGGGCACAACCTAATTTAGAAGCGAAACATTCCTTTAATTTGAAATATGCCCCACATTTTGGTATGTTCAAAAACCTGGCGGGAGACGACTTAATAGACCAGATCAACTTTATGGCCGATCAGGGGTTTACGGCTTTTGAAGACAATGGCATGATGAAAAGGGACGTGGCCACCCAAACCAAAATTGGAGAAGCCCTGGCACGCAGAAATATGACCATGGGCGTCTTCGTAATAGATAAGGGGGGCAACATGGCCAATACCCTGGCCGCAGGGAAACAAGAGTACGTAGACATATTTTTGGACGGCTGTAGGAGGGCCGTGGAAGTGGCCAAACGCGTCAATGCCAAATGGATGACCGTAGTCCCTGGAGGATTTCAAAGAAAGCTGCCCATAGGCGTTCAGGATGGCAACGTTATTGAAGCGCTAAAAAGAGGTGCCGAAATTTTGGAACCCCACGGTTTGGTAATGGTCCTTGAGCCGTTATCGGATTCTCCCGATCTGTATTTGCAGAATTCAGATCAAACTTATATGATCTGTAAAGCGGTAGGAAGTCCTTCCTGTAAAATATTGTTTGACATCTACCACATGCAAAAAACAGAAGGTCACTTAATACACAACATGGACCTAACATGGGATGAAATAGATTATATCCAAATTGGGGACAATCCCGGCAGAAAAGAACCCACCACCGGCGAGATCAACTATAAAAATGTTTTTAAATATATCCACGAAAAGGGATTTAAGGGCGTTTTGGGTATGGAACACGGCAACTCCATGCCTAACAAAGAAGGAGAGTTGGCCGTTATCAACGCATATAAGAGTGTAGACAACTTTCTGTAGCCTATAAAACAAAAAGTTAAAAATAAACGCTTTAACGTTGTGTTTAGAAAGTTTCCATTTTGTTCCTTCGTCAAAGGAATGGAATGGAAACTTATTATTATATCATAGGTATATATTGTATACTCTTCATAATTGGAAGACTGCTATACCACCACCATTTTAAAAAATGATAATTTTAAATTGGGCAGTTCCCCTATGGCCATAATCCAATCTCCTTTTATGGCCGTATATAAAATACAGACTATTGATCTCAGGGAAAAATGGACAAGCACATTACTATATTGACAATTTACTGCATCGCCATTATTTGCGCCCTTGTATTAAAGCCCTACATATTTAATAGGTAAGCTTTCAATTAACCAACAAAGGACGAAAACCTCTAAGATACCCCTATAACAAAAACAATAGATCCCCCAAGGAATTCCTTGGGGGATCTATTGTTTTTACAAATAACCAACCTTTTATAGCGCTTAGGAGCCACACATTAAGCAATCGTCATCTGCCTGACCCTCTTTGGCCCGAGCTATTAATTCCTTCATCTCAGAAGCTGTCATTGGCTGTACATCCACATCTTGTTGATCTGCAGCTACAGCTTCTACCTTTATAGCTTTGGCAACCTCTGGAGCCTTTAGACCCAAATCTACCTCTGAGACAACTGGTTCTGTCTTCTTACTATTGTCCAAGGTGAACTTAATGGCATCGGCGGCAGCTTTGGTCCTTAAATAATACATTCCGGTCTTGAGTCCACTTTTCCAAGCGTAAAAATGCATAGAAGTTAGCTTGGAATAATTGGCATTCTCCATAAACAAGTTCAGAGATTGACTTTGATCTATGAAATAACCACGTTGTCTTGACATATCTATAATATCCTTCATACTAAGTTCCCAAACCGTTTTGTACAATTCCTTAATCTCATCCGGGATATTCTGAATATGCTGTACCGACCCATTGGCCCTCATCAATTCCTGCTTCATATTTTCGTTCCACAGTCCCAGATTCACCAAATCTTCCAATAAATGCTTGTTAACCACAATAAACTCACCCGATAACACCCTACGGGTATAGATATTGGAGGTATAAGGCTCAAAACACTCGTTATTGCCCAGAATTTGTGATGTAGAGGCCGTTGGCATAGGAGCAACCAATAAGGAATTACGAACCCCATTCTTTTTAACCTCTTTGCGCAATTTAGCCCAATCCCATCTACCGGACAATTCCTCATCCTTTACACCCCAAAGATTGTGTTGGAATTCCCCATTTGAAATAGGCGAACCTTTATAGGTAGAGTATGTTCCTTCCTCTTTGGCCATTTCCATGGAAGCCGTGACGGCAGCATAATACAAAGTTTCAAAAATCTCCTGATTAAGTGCTTTTGCGGCATCGCTGGTAAAAGGCATTCTAAGCATTATAAAGGCATCAGCAAGACCTTGTACCCCCAATCCAATTGGCCTATGGCGCATATTGGAATTTTCGGCCTCTTTAATGGGGTAATAATTCCGATCAATGACCCTGTTTAAGTTTTTGGTCACACGCTTGGTAACCCTGAACAACTCTTTATGATCAAATTCTCCGTTCTTTATGAACATAGGCAATGCAATG
>JBFHGV010000001.1:0-41157 GCA_041582955.1 Arenibacter sp. | reverse complement strand
GGTGTATATTTTGAATATAATTATGATATTATTTAATTTTATTACATTATTACTATTTTTTTAATATTAACAATAAATTATATTGTTAATATATTAGCAATTATTGAATAATTTATAATTTGTAAATTTTATATCAGCGTGTAAATTTTACAATATCGATTGCCCATAATTTATGTAATAATTAGCTCTACTAGTTATAGCGAAATCGAATTACAATTAAATAATTCTTTATAATCAGACAAGTAATGTACAAGTAGTGGTAGCCATAAATAATCATATAAAAGCTATTAAAAACAAAATAAATGGGGGCAAACTAGACCTACCCCAAAATGAAAAACTAGTCGTTACGTTTTTTATTGAAAGGAAATTGCCCTTTGGGGAAGCAAAAAAGTTTCATTGTCATTATCAAAGCATCAGATGGAAAGTTGGAGGCACGGCCGAAATCGTGGATTGGTTCGCACTTGCTAAAAAATGGATGCTTAAGGCAAAGGAATTAAAGGAGGATAAAACATTGGTCCCGGTCAGCCAAAATACGGACAACCTTGGGATAAGTTCCATGAAAGATTTAATCAACCGCTATGAACCCACATATTCGCTTTGTGGGCTATAAACAGTACGTCCTAGGTAGCCTTTAGGATAATCAGATCTGGTATGCTTTTGAAAAAATATCGGTGTATCTCCATGTCAAGGGAAAAATTATGTTCGGTAAAAATTTTAGTATTTTTGAGCAGTACCGAGAGGTTTTACTCAAACTCTGTAACTACTATATCAAAGACCCACTGAATTGCAAGAAGTTGGATATTGAACTTAAAAAGAGCATATTGCTGTCAGGACCTGTAGGTTGGGGTAAGAGCAGTCTTATGAACTAATTGCGTTATCTGACCCTCTATGCCCGACCCTACGAAGTAATTCCGGTTCGCAATATCATATTTGCCCTTAATAATATCGACTTTAAAATTGTCGAGGAATATGGTGAGGGCAAAGCCTATTGTTTTGATAAACTGGGAGTAGAACCCACTGGACGATATTTCGGAAAGGATTGTAATGTCATGGGGAAATACTTCTTTCACGATACGAAATATTATTGAACCATAACATATATACTCATGCCACTACCAATCTTAATGCCCAAGAACTTGAGGTACGCTATGGTAACCGAGTGCGTACCAGAATGAGACAATTATTTAATTTGTACGCCTTTGACAAGGATAGTAAGGACAAAAGGATATAAATCCTATTTCATTTGCCAAAAAGTCCATTGTTCGGATTTCACCATCTTAGGGTTTCAGGATAATCTTCTTACAAGTTATTTTCTAGATCACTTAGACTGAATTTTAAACTTTTGTCCAATTGGGATAGCCCTCCTTCAATTTTCCTATTTTTTGAAACTGATGAGTACTCGAAATTCAGGACAGTATAGTAATAATTACCCTACCTACGATTCATTTTATGATTGTATTGTACGGATTTATTCTTTGGTTATACTAGGATGCTACGGGCCTCCTCAAGAAGAGCTTTACGTTCTTCAAGGTCCAGACTCAATGGTAGTTGTGCTAACCCCAGTAAACGCCGTAGTATTTCAATTGCCATGAATTGGAAGCACAAGTCCTTGTTAAGTGGAGCCAAATTCGAATAATATTTAAGCGCTTTTTCGATCAAAGATTGAGATTGTGAAGACATTTTTAAATGTGCAAGGGTCACGCCAATGTCGAATTCGGGCTCCCCAAAAAAGCAGAATTCTGGATCTATAATTTTAATGTCATCCTCAGCCTTAAACCAACTACCGGGAAAATAATCTCCGTGTAACAAAGTCTTTCCATCCGCGAGATAAAGCTCGCCTAGTTTTTGTACCCTATCCTTTAAAGTCCAATCTGCCTTAAAGTTATGGCCAATTCCCTTTAGCCCGGGAAGAATGACATCCAGGTCGAGTCTATTTTCATAAGGATAGATAAAAATATGTTCATGATTGAGTTTACGCATTTTCCTATTGGCCAATCTTACATGGGTCGTATCCGTACGGATGGTTTCATGTAGGGTTGCTGCAAAGGCCATTATTTTTTGAAGATCGGTTTCCTCTAGGTGTTCATCCTTTTGATATATATAGGTAAAGTCAAAACCGTTTCCCAAATCTTGAAAGTTCAGGACATGATTATGTCTGTCTACTCCCTTCAGTTCTGGCATCTGTCGCTTCAAAATATCATGATCGGCGATGAGGGTATAAAACTCGGACTCACGCAATGCCCTTTCCACTGGTGCGGCCACCTGGGGATATTTCTCAACATAGTCCCTGCTCTGTTTTATAATAAAACTACGCGCATTGGTTTTGATTCGAAGTGTAAAATTCATATTCCCTGCTCCCGGGACTTCAACTGCCGCTATATTTTCATCTGGAAACAACCACCCTCGCCGATTCAAATAGGCCTGCAGTTTGTCAATATCCCTTGTCAACTTCTCCATCCTGCCATTTTTTATTTTAATTGGATTTTAATAGACTGGCCATTAATTTTTGATGATAATCGGAAACAACACCGTAGCAATACAGTATAGGGTATCCACCCTTTTTGTCACACAATAGATATTGCTTAAAATTGTGTTCCTTATTTTCCAATTTCATATCGTTTACATGAATCTCCAACCGGGCCAGAAGTGGCTCCATGATAAGATCTTCGGGAGCAATAAGGTAATGGCTAGCAAAAACATCAAATGGATTGAACCCTTTGTCCCCAGCATCTACCCACTGCTCTAACCAGGGCTTTGATGCATTGGTTAACCATGCGTTACCTGACGTACCATCCTGTAAATCCTTCAGGTCTTCTGCCGTTAACCAAACTTTATTTGATATTTCAAATGGGCAAAGAACCACTTTTATTTCCCTCTGAAACAATATGCGGAAAGCCTCATTGTCTAGGTTGAAGTTTAAGTCAGGAGCATGACGTACCGGATTTCCAATTTCGAAATACGAAGTAGGTGTTCTTCGTCCGGCAACTAGCACAACCTCTTGAATTTGAGGCGCAAGTTCTGGATATAACAATAAAAGTAGGCCAACATTGTTTGCTGGTCCAATGGCTAAAATAGTCTGAGGTTCTTTTCGTAAGGCCTCTGCCATAGCTTCAACCGCATCAATTGTAACCACCTGGACCAAATCTATCTTTTCCCCCGCACCTTTGTGCACAGGGATGGGATTACCCGAAAAATCACTTACCATTTTTTTACAAAGCCGATAGGCATCATCAATTTTGGTGTTTCCAAAAACCGCACTGATGCCGGTAATATGAATGTTATCTGCTTTGAACAATTGCAAAACGGCATAGCCATCATCAACATCACTGAAGCCCTCCCTATAGTAGCATTTCATTCCTACTGTAAGATCAGTATCAACCCAAACCATCTTCTTATTGGTTATAACAGGCCTATGGCCTGCATAGTAAACTACGGATTCTACATTATACCCAGATAATGGACTGTGTTCTACTAAATTCCAATGTGATGATAACATGGTCCTGCTATTTATATTAGCATTCAGTTGTGCATTGGTCATAAGATAAATGGTCATTAGAAGCCCCACTGTACTATTAATTATTTTCATGTGTTATTGTTATTGTCAATTTACTTTTCCCACCAATTCTTGATGTTAATATTATCCCCACCAATGCGGGAAACGGCTATATCGTAATTTGCGCTATTTGCCGCTTGTTCAGACTCAGGATACAAGTATCGTGTTGGGTATTGGTCGTTGTTAAAATTGTCCAGACCCACGGTCAATTCCGGGATGCCCGTACGCCGAATATTGAACCAGGCCTCGTGACCCACCATAAAAAGGCTGAACCACTTTTGGGTTAAAATTTTATCAAGGTTTTCACTCGTGCTACTATTTAAAGCAATGGCTTCTCGTTCAAAGTAGTCTGCTGGCACCTGTGTATCGTAATACTCAAAATGTGCCTGTATACCATTATTGTAATAGGTCTGGGCATTTCCTGTGATGTACCCTCTCTCCACAGCTTCGGCCAACGCAAATTGTACTTCCGAATAGAGCATAATCTGGGCATCCACCCCATCAGGGACTACCCTAAACCTATCGTCCAGGTTGGAAACATCATTAAGAACGATTCCCCTTTCACTTATGGTCTGGGTGCTAAGCCCGTTAGGCATTCCTTTATATTCCGGGGTTCCAGCAAGTATGCTTTCTTGAGTGGGATTATAAAAAACGGAAATCCTAGGGTCATCCCAACTCTTTAATATGTTCTCTAAGGTTTCGCTCATTTTTAATCCTTGAAAAATACCTGTGGAAGCATTATACAAAGGAAATTGATTTGGAGCAGAATTTAAATACGGCACAATGGCATTGTCTTCATTGGACTGCATAAGCATTTCCCCATCGACCAATTCCTGTAATTTCCCAAAATCCGTCACCCGCTTACTGATGCGAAGGTAATAACGAACCTGAAGCGAGTTCGCAAATCTAA
Organism: Arenibacter sp.; assembly: GCA_041582955.1. Lineage (GTDB taxonomy): Bacteria > Bacteroidota > Bacteroidia > Flavobacteriales > Flavobacteriaceae > Arenibacter. Next base: position 36,694 of record JBFHGV010000001.1, on the reverse strand, counting down.
TCCACCCTGACAAATCATTTCCGAAGATAATATCGCCCTGAATACTCTCGGTAGTATTTTGAAGCTGTGCCACGGCAGATTCCAATCGCGCCAATATGCCGGTTTCAGGGTCCGTATAAATACGTTCCTGAGCATCATAAGTTGGCGTAAAATTAAGTTCGTTGAACTTTATGGCCTCGTTATAAGGCACATCGCCCCACATATCAGAAAGTTGTGAAAATAGATAACTTCGCAAAATTTCGGCCACTCCATCGTAGGCCTCATTATAACCTGGCAAGATTTTCATGGATTCCAAATCGGCCAACAGACCGTAAATCAAATTCCAATAACCGCTATTGCTACCCAGTTCATACCGGTCAATACGTTCAAATTCAATATCTGCATTGAATTGTGCCAAGTAATTATTGAGCCTAAGACCTTGATTATAGGTGTGCTCATTAATTTGGGCCGCAATAACATTGGTCAACAGGAACTCCGGACTTACTTCCTGAGGGGAATTGGGGTTATCGTTTATGGTGCCAAAGTCTTCCGTACAGCTTGAATTGAACAAGCTTAAAAAAGAAACTAAAAGCAATAGTGAGTTTTTCATAGACCATTATTAAAAATTTGTTTTAAGGCTAATACCATAACTTCTACTTGATGGATAGGAAAAGTCCTCAACCCCATATACAACATTGCGTTCCTGGAAGGCATTTAATTCTGGGTCAAAATGCGGGTTTTCAGTGAACAGTAGCAAGTTGCTACCTATAAGCCCTATCTTTAGCTGTTGCACTCCTATGGATTTAGCCATTTGTGCCGGGAAAGTATAATAGACACTCATTTGCCTTAATTTCAAATAAGAGGCATCATACAGGGCACTGACTTCATTGCCACGGTCATAATAGGCATTATTGAACCTATTTGCAGCAACTGCGGTGGTATTGGGAACATATACTGGGCTGTCTGCAGAACCTACATTTACCACACCTTCCCCCACAACACCACTACCATCCACAAACGCCGTGCTTGCTGAACCTCCTTCACGGCCCTGCAAGGTTTCTTTTAGAACACCGGATGTACTTCCCAAGGCCTTGATACGCGATACAATGGTTCCGCCATGACGCCAATCGAACAAAAATGAAAAATGAAAATTCTTATAAGAAAAACTATTGTTGAATCCCACCGAAAAATCCGGATTGTAGTTGCCCAGTTTCCGTAGCTTGGCATCCTGTACCGGTAAACCGTTGGCATCATAAAGATCCTGCCCCTCTATTTGCACAAAGCCCGTGCCGTACATATCCCCTACCCGTCCACCTTCGCGCGCAATATAAAAAACTGTATTGGAACCGCCACTCCCACTAAAAACATTGGCTGTAGTGGTTACAAATTGATCCACGCCTTCAGGCAATTCGGTGACCACGCTCCTATAAGTGCTAAAATTTAAGGAGGTATTCCAATTAAAATCCAGAGTCTTTATGGGCGAGGCACTTAACATTAATTCAAGTCCACGTGTCCTAATCTTACCTCCATTTTCATTAAAGCTGTTAAAGCCCGTGGCATTGGATATGGGTCTTGATATAATTTGGTATTTACTTAAATTTTCATAAATGGAACCTTCAAACTGTATCCTACCATTAAAGAGCCAAGCCTCCATTCCTCCTTCATAGGCGTCAAGACGTTCCGGCTTTAGATCGGTGTTTTTTAGGATGGTTTGGTTGGTAACCCTGAAGTTTGAACCATAATTGCCGTTCAGCAGAAAAGTCTGGGTATCTTGAAAAGGATCTGTATCATTGCCCACCGAGGCGGCACTTAACCTAAACTTCAAGAAAGAGATCGCTTCGGGCAATCTTAGACCGTTAGAGACCATATAACTAAGACCTGCCGAGTAATACCCAAAGGAGTTATTGCCATCCGGCAGGGTACTACTCCAATCATTGCGATAGGTAAGGTCTACAAAAAAGTGGTTCCGGTACTCAAAATTGACAGTACTATAAATACTGTTGACCCGCTTGTCCAAGTTTTCACTGTTTCCCAATAGTGGAGCCCTAGAATTGGCCAATGTGTAAATTTCAGGAATGGCCAACTGTGAAGCGGCAGCATAAGAATAGTTTATTTTTTGGTCAAATCGGTTGCCCCCAGCAGTCAGGGTATATAGCCAATCTTGATTAATATTATTCTTGTACGTCAACAAAAAATCCGTATTCAATTCAGTAAACCGTAGATCATCTTTGCGAAATGATCCAAATGGGTTTGCATTGGTACTTACCGCCCTTCTAAACTCCCTGTTTTCACTGTAATTATCCAGACCTGTCCGGATTTTGAGGGAGAGATAATCTGAAAAGTCGTAGTTTGCGGATATATTTCCCAAAACCCTATTCTTGTTAAAACTATTGGTATTTTCAAATAGGGTAAGGTAAGGGTTGGTCAACCACAGGTAGTTGATGTCAAAATGTTGGCGACCAGTCTGGCCTGCCTGCCAATAGTTCTTGAGCGGTTCTATATTGGCCTGCCTCCCTGTCCAATTAAACCCATATAGCACGTTTTCATAACCATAGCCCAAATTGGGGCGGTTACCACTTCGGGTGTTAATATAATTTACAAAAGCATTCACCTGAAGTTTGTCGCTCAAAATTTGATCAAGGCTTAAGGCAATCCCGTCTCTCTTGAGGTCCGTATTTGGTACCATGCCCTCATTGCGCAAACTACTGTAGGATAACCGACTACTGCCGTTATCTCCTGAATTGCTTATTGCTATATTATTTTGATAGGTAATCCCTGTTTCAAAAAAGTCCCGAACATTGTTAGGTCTTGCCACCCAAGGGGTAGGCGTTATTGGAGTAAAGGAGCCATCGGCAAACCTACGGGAAATGACATCAGCCGCCCTCACGGGATTACCATTAACATCCACGGACGGACTATCAAATTGTGGAATCAAAAGTCCAGCATCCAATCGCGGCCCATAACTACTAATACCACCATCACCTATGCCGGCGCCAACACCATCCTGAAATGCATATGCTCCATTAGCCCCTAACCCATAGGCGTTCTGATAATCGGGCAATGTAAGTAAGCTTTCAACGGTAAAATTACTATTTAGACTTACCCCAAAACCTTTGATCGCTTTCCCTCGTTTGGTAGTGATGAGAACAACTCCGTTGGCTGCCCTGGCACCATAAAGTGCTGCGGAACCGGCACCTTTTAATATTGAAATGGATTCAATATCGTCTGGACTAAACTCAGCGCCACCATTTCCATAATCCACTTCCTGTAACGAGCCATTATTGACCAGATCACTTGTAATCTGATCATTACTTATGGGAACACCATCTACCACGAAAAGAGGCTGATTGCTACCACTCAAGGAATTTTCCCCCCGGATAATGATTCTGGATGAGGATCCCACGCCACTGGAGCCGTTGGTAATTTGCACCCCGGCAACCTGCCCGGCCAAACCATTAACAAGATTGGTCTGCGGGACTGTGACCAACTTGTCAGAACTAACTGTGGATACGGAGGAGACCAAAGCGCGTCGAGCTTTTCCAATACCCAACGCCGTTACCACCACTTCCTCTAACTGCTCTTGGGAAGCTGTCATAACAAGTCTAAAGGGGAACTGGCCGTCCACCACTTCATAATTAAGGGTCTTATACCCTATGGAGGAAATTTGAAGGACAAAATTTTCTGATCCGGTCCTTAACTCAAAGTACCCATTTTCATCCGCGGTCGTATAATTTTGGGTTCCCTCTTCAATTACAGCAGCGAAAGGAATTGACTGCCCATTACTGTCCAACACCCTTGAATTATATGTGCTTCCCTGCGCAAACAAGGTCAACACGAACAATTGCAAAGCAACAATTGGTATTGATTTCATATTAATTAGTTTAATTAAACAATGGACCTAATAATAAAGTGTCCATTAACTTCATAGATTTTTACAACGGGAAGTAATTAAACGACAGGGGGACTGAGCCCCATATATGAATACCGTAATAATGATTGAATTAAATTGTTTGCAACAGGCAATACACTCCTCTTTGATATTGTTATTACCTTGAAAAACCTGCTTATAATTCTAGAAGGGTTGGATTTAGCATAGTGTAGTACATCCCTGAAAAGATCCAAATCGTTAAGTTCATGGAACAAATAACATTCAATTTTTTGTGAATTAAAATATTTGACCAAACCATGCTGTAACCCCGAAGTTTGCCATGGTAACTGTTGAAATTTTATTTTATCAAATATCTGCCTATTGATTCCCAAAAGGTATACTCCACCATCCTTGGAAGGACCTATTACTAGCCTTTTGGTCCGCACTTTTTCAATGGCATCCTGCAAGAGCTGATGGGTCATATCCGGGCAATCATTGCCTATAGAAACTACATTTTCATAACCCTTGTCAAACAACCCTTGAAATGCATTTGCAAAACGGCTTGAAAAATCATCACCAATCTGCTGGTGCTCATCCACCCAAAAAACATCAATTCCACTTTGGTAAGCTAAATCCTTGGTTTCTTGTATCAATAAATTAAAAAAGGCCGTATTCTCCCTTTTTTGGTGCCTATGAAAAATGGATTTCCTACATATTTCCATTTCAGCCGAAAGAGAAAATACAAGAAGGGCTGTGTTTTTCTGGTCCAATTTCACGAATGTTCCGCAGGCCTGTTTCATCACTTATATAAAGAATCTATTCAATAAGACGAATAAAATTCTTATTGCTTACCTAGATATGAAAAAATAATAGAGCAACAAAACTCCTTTTAAATAACATAGGCAACCATTTTATTGAGCTGTTCGTTAGTACAATATTATCAGTATTGCACGAAACCAATGCTTTCCTTTGATCAAAAGTGTATTTACAGCTTTCTTCCTGCCGTTTTTTATAAAAATTGCCTCTGGAGTCCAGTGAATCACGGAAATCGCCAGAGGCACTTTTGATCAATAAAAATTAATTAAATGATTATTTTATCGGCTTTTCGAACATGGTCTTATCGACGTCTACTCCAAATTTAATGTTGGTCCAGTTGGTGATGTAGTACGCTTTTCCCTTGACATTTCCTTCCCAATCAGCTTCAATGTACCTTCTCTTATTGGGAATCTTAACACCGTCCACGGTGGTGTACTTAAAAGTCATCAAATAGGGATCTTTTACACCGAAACCTAAAATGTTAAATAAGAACTGATCTATCAATTTGGTTCTTTTATTGACATAAATGACATAGGTGTCCTGCACGTCTCCTACATTTTCCCCAAAAGTAATTTTGATGCGTTTATAGTCCTCTCCATTGACCTTTTGGTCGCTCAAGAATGCCTGGTTAACCCCAGGGTCGAGCAACTTGTAGAACATAGCAAACCAATAATAATTAGTCTTTCTAAGAAATCGTGCCACACTATTGGCCTTTTCGTCGTATGAGACCTTACCATCAAAGGTTACCCAGGCATCCACCCCATTATAACCCTCTACGATCTTTCCGTTGGTGCCGCTAAGGGAGTGGGTAGAATACGTTGCATAGGAACGTTCCCCGCTAAACATATAGGTTTCCTTGCCAACCAGGGTAAGGGCGTTCCCGCCACCGGGAGCGCGGTACTCATAGTCATAGGTCACTGTCTTCTTGCTGTAGAAATTTTTCTTTCCGCCTATGGCCTCCACGGCCAGGGCAAGTACCTCCTGTGGAGTCTGTGCTGAACCTAGAGCAGTGCAGACGACAAGGATTGATGTAAATAGTGTTTTTTTCATTGTAATGATTTTTAAAGTAGATTATTATTGATTTTTACTTCCATTTAATGCTGCAACCAATACTCGGATATTGATTTTCGGAAACTACTTCTCCTTCCAACAGCGCATTAAGAGCCGTAGATAGTTCCCTACCCGATGCTGCTCCCATATTGGGTCTTGATTCATCAAAACGACCTCTATAGGCAAGCTCTGAATTTCCATCGAACACGAAAAAATCAGGTGTACACTCCGCTTGGTAGGCCCGTGCAACTTCTTGTGTCTCATCATAGAGGTAAGGAAACGGGTAATCCATATTTTCAGCGACACGGCTCATCATTTCTGGACCGTCTTGTGGATAGTAATCCACATCGTTACTACATATAGCGATGAACCTCACCCCTTTTTCCTGATATTCGTTCGCTATCTCCACCAACCTTTGGTTGATATGGTGTACGAAAGGACAATGGTTACATATAAAGACAACTACAGTCGAGATATCGGATCTTAGATCCGAAAATGATAGCCTTTCCTTTGATATTGTGTCCAGTAAATGAAAAGCAGGAGCTTTAGTCCCTAATTTCATCATATTTGATTGTACAATAGACATATTATGTGTTTTACAAATGTTGGGGAACTGCCAACACTTTTCTTTTTTCTTAATGTCGGTAAATCCCTCAAAACATTGATTTAATATTAGATTTTAACTTTTAGTTAGGTGTGCACATCTTATAAAACTAGCCTTGAACTATTGAATGGATGAATATTTTCATGCTAGCAGTGATGATTTCCTCAAGCATATCTTCCTAGGCTGTGCCAACAGAAAAAAAATTAGTAATTTCCTTTATTACTCAATAGGCCCAATCGGTGTACCCATCGGCTCCAGGTGAATAGAATTTGTCTGGATCTAACGTTGTCAGTTCTTCCTTGTTCCTGAGTTTTTCTACCAAATTGGGGTTGGCAATAAAAGGTCTCCCAATATAGACGAGGTCGTACCCGTCATTCAATAGTTCTTCGGCTCTATGAGCTGTGCTTACGTCGCCACCTCCGAGCATGACCCCGTTAAAATTTGCACCAATGGTCTTCCAAATCTGTGTTGCGAATTCCGGCGCGGCCATCGCGGCCCGTTGGTCGGCAATATGAATGTATGAAATACCCATTTTTGATAGTTCCTTGGCCAAATAGGTATATACTTCTGTGATTTCAGGATAGTCGCCAGTCATTCCGTGAAGAACACCGTATGGGGAAAATCGTATACCAACTTTGTCAGCCCCAATCGCATCAGCTACCTTTTGTGTAGTTTCTAAGGTGAACTTTGCTCTATTTTTGAAATTTCCACCGTATTCATCGGTTCGTTGATTTGTTCCTGGGTCTAAAAATTGATCCAAAAGATACCCATTGGCACTGTGAATTTCAATTCCGTCAATACCGGATTCAATTAGACCTTTGGCAGCCTTTACGTACTCGTCCTGCACTTGGAGAATGTCCCCAATTGTCATTTCCCTTGGTACGTCGTGCGGTTGCATACCCTTTTGGTCGGTGTACATTTCCATTTCCGTCAATGGTACGACAGAAGGTGCAATGGTCTCACCTCCTTCTGGTAAATTCAAAGACGAAGAAACACGACCAGTATGAAAAAGTTGGACATAAAATATGCCTCCTTGATTGTGTGCCCCTTTTGCCACGTTCTTCCACCCCTCAATCTGATCGTCCGTGTAAGCTCCAGGAATACGCGGATAACCCGTTCCATTGGCTGATACGGCAGTTGCCTCGGACAGGATGAGGCCAGCTCCGGAACGCTGGGAATAGTAATCCTTCATAAGGTTGTTCGGAATATTGTCAATGGCCCTGCTACGTGTCATAGGTGCCATTACAATCTTGTTCTTCAATATTTGACCTGATAAATTGAATGGTTCAAAAGTTTTCATTTTTCTAAATTTAATTTATATATTTAATAATAGACCGTTCGTTTATGGTTTTGGGTAAAAAAATAGCATGAATTATCCGGCTATTTTTTTTCCTTCTTTATAAAGGCCATGTTGATCGACAGAAAATGATCCAACGGTTCACGGCATCGTTCTACTTTCATTCTCCCCAATGCGCCGTTAAAACTATTAAAAAGGTAGTTCGCCAAAGACAGTGGATCGATATTATCGATAATATCCCCATTTTGCTGACCTTTTTTAATAAACTGAGCCAGTCCTATGCTCCATCTATCGTAAACTCCGGAAATTACCTTGGATACTGGATCTATAGTGCCCGCAACTTCAGTGCTTAAATTTCCCAAAAGACAACCTACCTTAAAATCGTTCTCTGTATACCATTTAATATGTATCTCAAAATGATTCCGTAACCGTTCATAATATGAAAGTGACTCATCTGTCAGATTTTTTTCAAAATCTCTTCCAATAACCTCTTCAAAGTGCAAGATAGCCTTGATAACAAAATCTTCCTTACTTTCAAAAGAATGATAAAAAGATCCCTTTGGCATTCCACAAGCCTTCAGAATATCCCTTATACCAGTATTGTGATAACCATTAAGGCGAAAGAGTTCTATTCCTTTCTCTAATATTTCATTTATATCATGCTTAGCCATAATTAGACCCTTAGTTTATTTTACAAATGTAATATAATAGACCAGTCGTTTCCTAATTTAATAATGTTAATTATTACCAAAACATTTCTTTTGCAACTGTTAACCGTCCTAATCCTATATTTCCAGTGGAATCCTACAACTCACCCACCATAATCTTTTTAATAATAGAGATCGTTCTATTTATTTTGCAATTTTTTAAATCAGACATTGGTCAATGATGAAGAAAATGATCTCAATTAGGTCAATTTTTATTAATCTTTGGAGAATTTTCTTTCTTGTATTCAGTTCATATATAAGCTCTTATCCTTATGATAAGTGCGAAGAAAAAAATACTACGAAGATTATTGCAGCAAATTATATTTTCGACAATCCGGATGTAAATATTTTATATGCTGATATTTGCACGAATGAAATCCTAAAACAAGACAATAAAACGTAAATAGGAAAAGAAATTTTAGGATACCATAGAGAAATGTCACCTTACAATATGAAACTAGATACCATTAAATCAGGTTTTTGGATGTCTAAGGAAGAAAACCCATTTTGTGTAAAGGTAATCGACGATCAAGTATTTTGGCTAGGGATGAATAAGCATACGAACGAAGCCGCAACAGGAAGCAAATGGTGCCATGTATATCATGGATCAATAAAGGGCAACCTAGTCTTTTTTAAATGGGGCGATATACCGGTTGGTGAAGACCAATTGTATGGAACCATAGAAATAATAAATGAAAGCACTATAAAAATGATTGAGGATTCTGGAAATTTTTTGGAAAATGGCAATGGCAGTGGATATCGAAATGGCAAAACTTCAATGAATTGAAGGCCAATAATTAATTGTTTCAAATCTATTGATCATTCTTGGTCTTAATACGGATGCTTGTACGGATCCTACTCAACAATTATGGTGATAGGCCCGTATAGCATGCGAAATGCCAATAGGGATTACTTGGTAAGTATATTGGTTTATTTCTTATTAAGTTTTAATATCGGTGCTCGGGGATGGAAATTATAAAAGTGGCGAGCGTCACCTGCACACCGTGATCGGCTTCCTATTAAATTTTTCAGAGCAGACTCAAAATTGGCAAGACGTATATACAACTCCATAAAATCCGAATTGGGCATATAATAGCCTTATGTGTCCATATTTTGTATTGATCAAAGTATGGGTGCCAGTAATAAACTTTAGGCTACGTTTTCCTTCTTTAGAAATAATGGATTACATAACTGGGAAAATATCAAAAAAGGAAGAACTAATTTATTGGCCATTATTGCACTTGTCAACAGTAGTTACTATTGTATCAATTATCCAAGCCCCTAAGTCTTTCAAATAACTTATCGGCGTTTTCCACTTTTTCTTTAGGAGCATTGAGAAATTCTTGATCCGTAAGCCGATAAAATTTCTGAATACTGTCCAATTTTCGGTGCATTTCAATTAATACATCACTATATAGCCTATCTTCAATTAGATTGTGTTGTTCTAGTGGGTCCTTTTCCAGGTCATATAATTCCCATTGATCAATATCGTCATAAAAATGCATCAATTTATAGCGTTGCGTACGTATTCCATAATGTTTCTTCACCATATGAAAGGCGGGGTAATCATAATAATGATAGTAAATTACCTCCCTAAAATCTGCCTGATCCTGACTCCCGTTTAAGAGTCCCAGAAAAGATTCCCCCTGCATTTCCGCTCCCAACTCCGGTACCCCGGCCACCTCCAAAAAGGTGGGTGCAAAGTCCAGATTCTGCACCAGTGCATCCACCCTTTTTCCTGGAGATATATGCCCGGGCCACTGCATCACCAAGGGAGTCCCAAAGGAGGGCTCGTACATAAACCGTTTGTCGAACCACCCGTTTTCCCCTAGATAAAATCCTTGATCGGAGGTATAGACTACCAAGGTGTTATCTATCAAGCCATTTTCCTCCAAATACGCCATAAGCTCCCCCACGCCTTCATCTACGGAAGCAATGGTGGCCATATAATCCTGCAAATAGCGCTGTCCCTTCCATTTGGCCAACTCCTTCCCCTTTAATTTCGCCTTGTGAAAAGCATTATTCTTGGGCAAGTAGCCAGCATCCCATGCGCTACGTTGCTCGGGGCTCATTCGTTCAAAATCGGTTTTCCAAGGATTGTGGGCCAGTTCCGTACTCCCATATTCCACAGACATCTTAAGGTCGTGCCCCTCATACATATCTCGGTAGATATTCTGTAGCTGTTCCTCGGCCGCCTGTTGGTTATTGAAAGTAGGAAAATAAGAGTCTGGCATGGGAAATTGAACCGAATCATATTTATTGACATGTCGCAAAGCCGGCATCCAATTCCTATGCGGAGCCTTGTGCTGTACCATTAGAAAAAAAGGTATACTATCCTTCCGTTTGGTTTTTAGCCAATCCAAGGTATCATGGGTAATGATATCCGTAGCGTATCCCTGTATCCTGGTGGTATCTCCATTTTCAATGAAATCAGGGTTGTAATAATTACCTTGGTCCACTAATATATTCCAATAATCAAAACCCTCCGGGTATCCGTGCAAATGCCACTTCCCCAAGAGGGCAGTCTGATAACCTGCCTGTTGCAACATCTTTGGCAGGGTAGGATGACTCCCATCAAAACGGTCGCCATTTTGCCTAAACCCGTTGATATGACTGTGTTTTCCCGTTAATATCACCGCCCTGCTAGGGCCGCAAATGGAGTTGGTTACATAGCTATGGGTAAAGAGGGCTCCTCCTTTGGCAAGCTTATCTATATTGGGGGTGGGCGCTAATTTCCCTATGGGATGCCCATAGGCACTAAGAGCCTGGATAGCATGGTCATCGGCCATAATGAAAAGGATGTTGGGCCTTTTATTTTCTATGGGATTACCAGGTTTTTCCGATTTGCATGATACCCCAAATAGGATACTAAGCAAAAGCAATAATTTACTTAAATGGTGCATATTCTATTTGATTTTGGTCGCTATAGATAAGTTTTAAGCTTTATTTTAATTTAAAAGTTACTTTTTCCGTTGCCTTGGAATCCGTACCGATATAGACCCCAAATTCCCCTGGTTCTGAAACAAATTCCAATTGGCTGTTATAGAATTTTAGATCATCGGGTTGTAGGGTTAAAGTAACCTCTTTGGATTCCCCTTTTTTAAGGAATACTTTTTTAAACCCTTTAAGCTCTCGCATGGGGGGTGTAATACTCCTTACCACGTCTCTGAGGTAGAGTTGTACCACTTCCTCCCCATCGTAATTACCAATATTCTTTAGGGTTACGGAAATGCGGACCCCTTCGCCCTGGCCAATCTCTGCTTTATCTACCTTGGGATTGGAATATTGAAACTGGGTATAACTCAGCCCGTACCCAAAGGGCAGCAAGGGGGCATTGGGTGCATCCAGATAATTGGATTGGAATTTCTGAAAACTTTCTGAAGTTGCCGGCCTACCTGTATTTTTCCTACTGTAATAAATAGGGATCTGTCCTACGTTCACGGGCCAGGTAGCGGTAAGCTTTCCGGACGGATTGTAATCCCCAAACAGCACATCGGCCACGGCATTCCCAGCCTCTACCCCAGGGTGCCATACTTGCAAAATGCTCACTGGCAGTGCCAATTCTTCGGGGATGGTCAACGGGCGTCCGCTCATTAGCACTAGGGCCACGGGCTTCCCAGTAGCTACTAGGGCGCGGATCAATTTCTTCTGACTTTCTGGTATGGAAAGATCGGTTCTACTGGCCGCTTCCCCACTCATTTCAGTAGCCTCTCCCACTACGGCCACTACTACGTCGGAGGTATTGGCCAGATCCAAGGCTTCCTGGAGCATCTCTTCTGGCGTACGGGCATCGATCTCTATTCTGGGACCAAATACGTTTACCTTTTTCGCCAATTCTGGGTCGTCCGAAATATTGGCGCCTTTTGCGTAACCGATGGTAGCCCTTGGGGCCACCGATTTTAATCCGTCTAGGATAGGAACCGACAATTGCGGGTCGCCCGTAGGTGCCCAGGTTCCCAACATATTGTTCTTATTATTTGCCAAGGGCCCTATAATGGCAATTTTCATTTCTTTTTTTAGAGGAAGAAGTTCATTGTGATTCTTTAAAAGTACAAAAGAACGTGCCGCAGCGGCCCGTGCCACTTTTCGGTTCTCTAGGCTCAGGATATCTTTGGCAGGTCTTTGTGGGTGGCTATACCGATAGGGATCCTCAAAGAGCCCCAACTTATACTTTGCTTCTAGCACCCTGCGACAGGCTTGTGTAATCTGTTCTTCGGTCACCTTCCCTTCTTCCAAGGATTTTTTCAAGGTAGTTAAGAAGCCTTCTCCCACCATATCCATATCCAAACCGGCATTAAGGGCTAAGGCAGATACGGCCTGTAAATCTCCCAGTCCATGGGCAATCATTTCATTAACAGAGGTATAATCGGACACAACAAATCCATTAAAACCCCACTGCTCCCTTAGTAGCTCTGTCAACAGCCATTTATTCCCGGAGGCTGGTATACCGTCCACATCGTTAAAAGAGGTCATTACACTAGAAGCACCTGCATCGATTGCTGCTTTATAAGGCGGTAAATATTCGTTGTACATCTTCACCTTCCCCATATCCACGGAATTGTAATCGCGGCCTCCCTCAGAAGCTCCATAGAGGGCCATGTGTTTTACGGTGGCCAACATAGTATTAGGCTGGGTAAGATCGCTTCCCTGATAGCCTTTTACCATTGCTTGGGCAATGGCAGATCCCAAATAAGGATCTTCTCCAGCTCCTTCGGCAATACGGCCCCATCTGGGGTCTCTGGCTAAGTCTACCATAGGGGAGAAATTCCAGTTAATTCCGTCTGCCGTCGCTTCCTTGGCAGCAATCCTTGCCGTTTTTTCTATCAGCTCCATATCCCAACTCGCCGCAAGCCCTAAAGAAATAGGAAAAGTGGTTTTATAGCCGTGGATAACATCGGAACCAAATAGCAAGGGTATTTTTAAACGGGTATCTTTGGTAGCATAATCCTGCGCCATCTTTATCCTTTCCGGTCCGGCCACCCCAAAGAGTCCGCCTACCTGACCTGCCTTAATCTTGGCTTCCACATTTTCACTGACTACTGCGCCTGTGGCAACACCACCCCCTGGGGTCAATAGGTTTAACTGTCCAATCTTTTCTTCTACGGTCATTTTCCGCAACAGCTCTTCCACGAAGGGGATATTTTCTTGTGCTTGTAGACTTGAAAGCCCTGTGAAAAATAGCACAGCGACAGACAGATTAAATCTTCTCATCTTATTAGTTATAATTTAAAAAATTGATGCGTTATTTTCTTTATTTCACTTCCTGTACCTCAGTTTTATCTGAAATCCCATTTTCATTAAATGCTTCTATACTAAAATAATATCGCGTATCGCGATCGAGGTTGCGCATAAAATGTTCGTTCACATCATAAATCAACCAGGAGTGGTATAATTTATCAGGTTCGATACCCCATCGGATATTGTAACCCTGTGCTCCTTTCACCGGGTTCCAGGTAATAGAGGCATCTCTTCTGTCTTCCTGCCTGGTTACTTTAAATCCATTCACCCTTTCCGGTTTCTTTCCTAAACCTTTTCCAAATACCCTTATTTCTGATAATCCTAGGTTCTTCCCCGGAACCTCCACATTATTGAAGCGTACGTATTTTCCTCGTACAGGTTGATTTAGGGGGATGTAGGCATTTGGCGCATCTTTATAACTCCCGCTTCTGTCTACAACAGTTTCCCAGTTTTTTCCATCCTCTGAAACCTCCAGAGTAAATCGATGTCGTAGACCTTCAGTACGGGTATAAATGCCCGATTCATGATCATGAAAATTCAATTGAAAAGCATAAATATTTCCAGGTGAAAGCATTTCGATCTTAACCCATTGCTCATCATCATTGGATTCAGCAACCCAAAAAGATTTCGGGCTTTCATCAGTTAAGAGTTTCGAAATAATTTCACCTTCGCTATTCCTTTCAAGTGACATTTCGGTGATGTCATAATCATCATCGGTAGAAGTACTTTTTTTCACCTGCATTTTTGAAGATGAAACCGTTATTTTTCCTTTGTAAGAAAGCAGCATCCAGCCACTATGCTGTCCTGCTTTTGTTGGATGATTTGGCCCGAATAAGGGGTAATCGCCATAGCTGGTGTTGGAATACATTAATCCTTCATCATCGAAATAGGTGGGGAACATGGCCAGACGACGTTCCCAATGAGAATTTGATGCCAATGCAACGGTGGCAAAATGCCAGTATTGGCCATTGGTTTGTTTCACGGTAATACCATGGCCTGCCCCATTAGCAAAACCGCCAGGCTTAAAACTCATCGGATTATTTTTCATGTAAGTAAAAGGACCCAAGGGGGTTTCACCAATATAAGTACCATCGGCATACACATTAAATTGTGTCCCGGGCGCTGCATACTGTAAATAGTATTTCCCGTGGTGTTTGGTGATCGAAGCTCCTTCCATGTATCCTTCCTTTAAGGTTGGATGGTAATTATTTTCGCCAAAACGTTCCCAACCATGTTCCTCTTCAACCAAATTGAAAAGTTCTTTCTCAACGCCGGTTTCAAGAAAACGATCGTCCTTATTTACCATTTTCACACGAAGTGGATATTTGTTAGACGAGCCCCAATACAGATAAGTTTTTCCGTCGTCGTCAATAAACAACTCCGAATCTTGGATGTTTTTGGTAATAGACGCGGTAGGTGTCCACTCCCCTTTTTTGGGGTCATCGGTATAAAGAATACTTCCGTAACCTGCGGGATCACCAGCAAAATATACCAGCGAATCTTTATAATTAAATGCGGTCGGGGCATTGGAACCCTCGAAAAACCATTGTTTAGGTTTAATAAATTCCCAGTTGATCAAATCGGTTGAATGCCAATAACCAAAAGACCGAGTGACAAACATGTAGTATTCCCCACGAAATTCAATTACTGCGGGATCTGCACCGGACCGGTAGGAAATATTCCTACTGGAATTATAAACCATATAGGTATAGTCAATATCCAGAGGATTGATATAAGTTTCCGGAACCACTTCCTGTGAATAAATTATTACACTAAATAGTAAAACCGCTGTTGCAATTATATTTTTTAAAATTTTCATCTGGTTCCGTTTTATGCAAATTCATGACTGCAAAATTCTTTGGCCGTTCTCTATTCAAATCGTTTGAGTGAAAACAACCAAGGCAATAAATCAGGCTCAGCGAAAGCCGAATCCCAACTGTTGTGGTTGGCATCTCCAAAAATGGTTAAGTTTGGATGCCCCCCATATTCTATAATTTGGGAGGTCATATCCAAAGACAACTGCGGGTCTACCACATTATCCTGTGCTCCATGAAACATCCACAAAGGAACCTTATCGGCAAAGACCTTTGCCGCTTCGGTATCCCCACCTCCACATATTGGAATGGCTCCTGCGAACATCCCCGGTTTTCTATATAGTATTTCAAAAGTACCCATACCACCCATTGACAGTCCCATAACATAAACTTGGTCCCTTTTTATGTGGGATTCTTCAACTATCGAATCCATTAAGGCCATAGTAAGACCAAGAGCTTTGGTAGGTCCCTTCCCGTATTCAAAACTTAAGCCAACGGGTTGGGTTTTTCTATCTACCTGGACACTCGACCAATAGTCATCCGTAGGGCATTGTGGAAAAATTACTATAGCTGGAAATTTTTCCCTATTCTTATCGCCAGAAAATAAAGTACTACCATGGATCAGCTGTTTTTCATTATCATTACCCCTTTCCCCGGCCCCATGTAAAAAGAGGACCACAGGATACTGTTTCAAGGAGGAGAAATTTTTCGGATACAGTATTCGATAGTGCAAGGTATCAGAGCCTTTTCCATAAAATTCTGAATTGTACATATTGCTTTGCCCGTACATCACCGGGGTGCCCAATGCAATAAAGAACCATAGAATAATCTGCTTAATTCCCATAAGTAAATCCAAGTTTGGTTAAACCCACTTTGACATCTTCATTCTGCATAAAAAGGTTCCACAATAAACCTGTTCTATAATTTTCGATCATAACAATCTGTGGCCCCTGATCTATGGCCAAATATACATCGGCAACCCAATAATTATGCTGTGGGCTAAAAGCGTCATAGAATCCGGCAGGACCTAATAATTTATCCTTGTTCTGATAAAAATACTGCATGGCCCCTAGCGATTCTGTGGGTGTGTAGGGAATGGAGCTTATAGCCGCCGTGGGGGAAATAACACCCACATCATTAGCAGGTGAATGGGCATTATACCCTAGGCTACCATCTGAATTTCTAGAATAACTAGCGGTTAAACCCCAACATTCAGTGCTATAGCCCAGATAATTCTTAGGGTTCTCCACCGCATAGCGATAGTTGATAATGGCGTGATTGATACTTACCGCACCATAATCCACGAACTCGTCTTTAAGCCCAATTGGATTTAGACCCAAAAAGGAGTAATGCGAAAAGAACAAGGGTCCTCCATAGGATTCGGAACCAGCATGTTTTACCAACAATGGATAATTGTATGCGGATATATTGGATTTTACATCGCCATTGGATGCCCAACCATTATTATATACTTCCTTGGATATGGAATAATCGGGAGAAGCGGCAGCCAGTATATAGGTAACCAAAGTTTCATTATATCCTTTTAGCTGAAGATTAATTGCGAATTGGTTATCAGGGCTCCAATGCCAGTAAAGGACGTTGTGATTCTGGGTGTACCAATTCCATTCCACCCCTTTCCACAAGGCATCGGCTTTGGTCGCCAAATCTATTTCGGTCTGAGTCCCATTTTTGAAATACTCCTTTACACAAATGAGGCCTTGAACCAAAAAAGCTGTTTCCACCAAATCACCTCCATTGTCCATTGCGCTAAAGGGTTTTACTTTACCAGTATTACCATTTAGCCAATGGGGCCAAGCCCCATGGAATCGATCGGCATTCTCTAGAAAACCCAACATCTTTTGCAAACGAATAACTGCCTCTTCCCTAGACACATATCTACGTTCTATGGCCACCAAAATGGCCATAAGTCCAAAACCGGTTCCTCCTATGGCAACGGTATTGGCATCATTCTTGGGACTATCCGGATGATACCGCTCCCTGGCACAACCGGAGTTAACTTCCGCAAAATCCCAGAAATACCTAAAGGTTTCCCTTTGGGTAAGCTCCATCAATTCCTCATCCGAAATCTCTTCCGGCTCGGGTTGTTCTGTCATAGGTGGATCGGATAATTGCGATTCACCTGTTGGTCCGGTTACATCATCTCCTGAGCAAGAAAAAGATAGAACCATCATTAAGATTATAAAAACACTTCTCATTTTAGCTTTTCTTTATCGGCTACTGCTATTACGCCCTCGTTTTTTTAGAGATGTTGCGATACCGTTTAGCCGGTTATAAGAATCAAGGCATACACCACTAAGCAACCGTATGGGTATTTAATGTATATAGGCCATCAACGTACTTGAAAACCGTCAACCAAGCAGATTACTGGGAAAGGGTGACCTCAAATCCCAATTTTCGCAATCCTGCTTGGACTTCCTGGTTTTTCATAAAAAGGGTCCAAAGCATGCCAGACCTATAATTTTCGATCATAACAGGTATTGGTCCCTGATCAATGGCCAAGTATCTGGGAAGGCTCCAGTTAAGTTCCAAACTAAAGGCATCATAAGGCCCATATTTACCGATCAAGGAATCCTGTTCCTGATACATATAACGCAAAAAACGTGTACTTTCCTGGGGAGTATAGGGCATGGAGGACAAGGCTGCTGTTGGAGAAATTACTCCTAGATCCTTATCTGGTCTGTGGCCCGCATATCCATTCATAGAGTAGCTTGATGTCTGTCCCCACAAATTCTCTCCATACCCTTTGAAATTATTGGGATTGGCCACGGCATGCTTGTAATGGATCATGGCATGGTTCCTGTTCAATTTCCAATAATCGGCATATTTATCTTTTAATCCCTTAGGGTTTAACCCTAAATAGGAATAGTGCGCCCAGAACAAAGGACCAACTGGCGACTTGTCATGCTCGTAATGATTTAATTCCGTCTCAAGACCGTAGTAAACTGTATCCTTGGTAATTTCACCTTTAAGCGCCCAACCTTTGTCATAAACGTCTCTATCAATGGGGTGTGTTGGTGATGCCGCTGCCAATACATACATGATCAGGGCTTCATTGTATCCTCCAACAGGAAAATTCATTTCCCAACCATGATTTGGGGACCAATGCCAATATAAAACATCTTCCCCCCCTTTGGTATACCAGTCCCATTCTACTTCTTCCCATAATTTTTGAATTCTAGTACTTATGGATTTTTCCTCCATTGTAGTTCCCCGACTATCATAAAATTCCTTTACTGTTAACAAACCTTGAATCAAAAATGCCGATTCCACAAGATCTCCCCCATCATCTTTTTTACTAAAAGGTGCTGTAGCTCCATCTGGGTTTAACCAATGGGGCCAAGCACCGTGAAAACGATCTGCCTTTTCCAAAAAATCCAATATGCGCACGTAGCGTTCCGTTGCCTGTTCCTGGGTAATGAATCCTCGTTCCACTCCAACCAATATAGCCATCAGTCCAAATCCGGAACCTCCAATGGTAATGATATCCTTATCATGGGAAGGGTAAATATTGTCCATATGGATACGCTCCCTGGCCAATCCCGAGTTAGGCTCGGCACCTTCCCAAAAATAATCGAAAGTCTGTTTTTGAACCTTATCCAAAAGTTCAATATCTGTGGCACCTTCTGCTATGACATTATCAGTCTTTTCTATATTTTTATCATTTGATTTTTTTTGGCCGTTGCAACCATGTAATAGGATAGCAACGACCATAATTATAGTTAATCTCATAATTCACTATACTATAAATCAGCGTTTCTGACAGTTTGCACTTCTTCTTGTGTCAATACTTTATTATACAATCGAAGTTCATCTATAAAACTTGAATCTGACAAATGTCCCCATTCCGTAAACCTAGGTGCTCCAGAACCAATTGAAAGTAGGTCGCAACCGGTCCAATCCACACCTGTAAAATCTGATTCTTTAACGATTTCTCCGTCAAAATATACAATGGCCTTTCCGTTTCCAATTGTAAATGCCATATGCACCCAACCGGTTGTGGTAGGATCCAATGATGCGGCAGCTCCTCCATCTATCCAAGTATCCGCGGAACCATTACCTACATTTAATTTAAACGTCTGATTGGTGGCATTTCCTTCCCTGAAAAATCTAAATCCACTAGTCCGTAAATTTTGTACGGTTGGGTATTCTGGCCTATCCAAATCTTCTGGGGCCATAACCAAAATTCCAGCTCTATCCGGAGAGGCATTAAGGTTATACCAGAAACTAGCACTAAACTCTTCTGTTGTTAAGCCAGTTGTTGGGAAGGTTAAATAAGAATCAGGTGACCCAGCATAGGCATCTGTCCCTCTAACACTTTCCTCTGCAAAGGAAGGAGTTCCAACCACTGTAGCCTCTACATTTGTGAATTTATTTTTTATATCCCCATCAAATGGAAGATAAAACATTTCCCCATCAAATTGCCCTGTATAAGGATTAGTCACATTAATCATTTCTTGAATATCAGCCTCAGTCAATGCTTTATTGAACAACCTTAATTCATCCATTGGGCTACTATCGGATTTATGGTTCCAATAGCTAAATGTAGGTCCTCCGGAACCTATAACCAATTCATCACAACCTGTCCAATCCACAGGTGAACTTAGAGTGGCTGTCCGGACTGCCACTCCGTTAAAAAAGATGGTACTTTGGGTTGGAGAAATAGAAAGTGCAATATGAACCCATTCCCCTGCGGTCACATCAATTACACCACCATCGTTCCAGCTTTCGCCACTACCAATACCCACATTTGCTTTAATGGTCTGATAGGTAGCGCTACCCTCCCTGAACAACCTAAGTCCTTGAAAGCGGTCATCGGCATCGTCACCAATTATTAGAATCCCAGCCCTATCTGGACTAGCGTCGACCTTATACCAAAAAGCAGCAGAAAATTCAGTACCTAATAGGTCAGCGGTGGGGTATGATAAATAAGCATCCGTTGCGCCCTTATAGGCATTTGTCCCGATCAGTCCCTCACCATCAAAACCAGGAGTCCCTACTCTATCAGCTTGTTTTAGGCCTACAAGATCAAAATAGTCACCATCAAAAGGCATATAAAGAGTCTCTCCTGCAAATAATGGTGTATACGCCGGTTCTTTTTCAAAATTAATTGTCGTTACGGTAGTTTTCCCTTCCAAATCTGTTGCACTAACTGATAATTCATGGGCACCATCTGTCAATTGATCATACACCAAGTCTTTGACCAACAAGCGACGGTAATCCTTGAAACTACCGTAGGTTCCTATAGTACTCCCATCAAGCATCACATCCACTCTGGCTATTTCAATATCATCGGTTACTTCAAAATCTATGGTTATTGAAGTTACAACATCGAGCACTTTTATTTTCACTCCTTCTGTCGGATAATTGACCTTTACCTGTGGTGCAGTAACATCCGCCCCTGGATCAACTTGTGTAATAGCGTCTATTCCCTGATCACAACCGTAGAATAGGAACACGGCGACCAAACTTGCACATAATAGTTTAATATTTTTCATTTGATGTCTAGTGTTTGTTAGTTATTGATCTCTCCCAAAATTGGAAATTGATCTAATTGACTTTGTGGATAGGGAAGGAAGGTATTATTCTCCGAAAAGGTCCTTCCATCATAACTGAGCTCGTTAAATCGTCCCAAGCGTATCATATCATAATAGCGTTTACCCCACTCCATACTTAACTCGGCAAACTTCTCGTCCAATACCTGATCCAAGGTAATCCCAGACAGAGGAGTCATATTGGCCCTTGCCCTAACTTGGTTTACTGCTTGATCAGCGGTCATCCCCGTGCCAGTGGCACCTTGGGCCAATGCTTCCGCGTATACCAGTAAAATTTCTGCATAACGGATAACATTGTAGTTTTTATTACTTCCGTAATCTGTTCTACCCGATATTAATTGATTGGAAGGCAAATAGTGCTTTCCGCTTGCAAAAAGTGCCCTGGGATAGTCATTAATAACATCTCCATCCCGTGTTGTATTTGTAATAAACCCGGGCAAGGTAGCGTAAGCAGGATCGGTTTTGATTTCGGCGATTCCCCTATCAGTGAACAAGACACTCGTTTCCAATCTTACGGTTTCTCCACGATCCAACATAAACTTTATGAATTTCATACTTGGTTCAAAAAAACCCCAACCACTGCCGGCACCTGCAACTTCAGGAGTCCAGTTTTGTGGACCATAAGGTGCGTAAAGATGTCCAGATCGATCTCCTTCACCTTGGTTATAATCCGAATATTGCAAATCCAATATGGTTTCATCACTCAATTTACCAGGGATCTTAAACTGTTCGTAATAATCAGGATAGAGTGTGAATTTTCCTGAGCTGATAATCTGTCCGGCTGCATCGGCAACCGCTTGATAGTTCTTCACTTCTTGATTGGCCAATGCCTTTATAGCCAAAGCCGTGTATTTGGTAACCCCTCCAGGAAGGTCAGTGCGCTCATTTGGCCTAAGATTGGGTAAAAAAGGAATGGCCTCATCCATTTGATCGGAAATATGCTGCATTACCTCGGCTTTAGATGGCACTTGGGTAACATCCAATAAAAGATCTGTATTAGAGGATTCTGGAATAAATACATCTCCCCATACTTGGGAAATATGAAACAGCATGATTCCCCTGAGTACTTTTGCTTCGGCAATGTATTGATTCCCTAAAGCAACTCCATTTTCATCAGCAAACTCTTGGTACCTAGCAATCTGTTCCATGGCTGTATGCGCCGATATTACGTCAACATAAGTGTTCTCCCAAAGGGAATTATACATCCAATAATCCTTGTTGTAAGTAAATTTATCGGTTTCGGAAAAATCCTGTTGATCCCCTAGGCCCCCAGCATTTACGTCATCACCCCTAACAGAAATCAACAAAGGTTGTTCCCATCCACGGGATTGAAAGGCTTCATAGACTCCCACAATGGAAAATTGCATATCTGCGGTCTTGGTAAAATCTGTGCCTCCAGCAAAATTATTGTTCAACTCCGGTTCTTCCAATTTGTCCGTACATCCCGTAAAGCTAAAGGAAGTTATGACCAGCAGGACAAGTACTGATATTTTAAAAGATAATTTCATAGTTTCTTTATTTATAATTTTATGTTAACGCCTATGGTATATACAGATGGAATAGGATAAGTTTCATTATCCACACCATTGGCCACCTCAGGATTAAATCCGTTATAGTTAAAATGGGTAAAAGGTTTTTCAGCAGTCAGATAAATCCTTGTTTCTGGTATTCCGGGACGCTCACCTTTCTTATTTATGGTATAACCTAAAGTAATGTTCTGTATCCTGAAAAAATCACCGTCTTCTATAAAATAGTTGCTTAATCTTTGGTTCCAGCCTTTTCTTATCCCGGCTGCAGAAGGATAACTATTGGTAGTACCCTCTCCATGCCAACGATTTACGGCAAAATCACGATCTATATTGGTATCATTGGTAAAAATTACCTCTCCCCTCTTACGGTTCAAAATTTTATTTCCACCTTGGCCTAAAGCACTAGCCGAAAAATCGAACCCCTTATAGTTAACACCAAGATTAACTCCGTAAGAATATGAAGGCAAGAAAGACCCTAGGACAACCCTATCATCATCATTAATTTCCCCATCACCATTCTGATCCTTATATTTAAAGTCCCCTGGCACCAAATTATTGGATACTGCGACAGGATCGGCCTGTACTTCAGCTTCATTTTGGTAAACTCCAGCTATTTCCCTACCAAAGAATGCAAATATTGGCTCTCCTACCATGGAGCGTTGTCTGAATTCCGCAGTTCCGGCATCCAAGGCAACAGCACCATTAATATCCAAGACCTCGTTCTTTAAGGTCGATATATTCGCTCCAATATTGTAACTGAAATCCTTAGATACCATCTTGTCCCAATTAAGTGCCAGTTCAAAACCTGAATTTCTTATTTCACCTACATTCTGTCTAGTAGTCCCAGGTATTAGCGGTCTGGCTACAGGAATAACAGCATCCTTGGTATCCCTCACGTAATAATCAGCTTCCAAATCGAGATTATTATTAAAAAACCTAGCGGAAATACCTCCGTTTATCTCTTCGGTAACCTCCCATTTTAATGCCGTAAAGTCACTGTTCGTATTTACCCCACTAAATTGGGTATCCCCAAGGGCAGTTGTCACAACTGTTGAGGTAATAGAGCCCTCACTAGATGCTATTTTATCGTTTCCCAATTCACCCCAACTAGCTCGTAACTTTAAGTAATCGAAAATGCCATTGTTATCCATGAACGATTCCTCAGACAGTACCCAGCCAGCCCCTACCGTAGGGAAATAACCCCATTTTTCTTGATATTTATTTGTACCATCAGCTCGAAAAGTACCATAAAGCAAATAGCGATTATCATAATTGTAGGATATTCGAGAGAAATATGAAAATCCATACTCACGTCTACCGTCATCCCCTACTCCATCCATTACAATTGTCTGTGCTTGATCAAGGAAGTATGCTTCTTCGCCCGACAAAGGAAAATTAAGCCCTTCTGCCTGTAATTGTTCATATGATTCGTCCCTAAAGGAAGTACCCGCTAACACCGTTAGATTATGATTGCCGAATGAATTAGTATAAGTAAGGGTATTGTCCCAAATTTGATTGGACACTGTAGCGTTTCTTTTTATTAATTGGGAATTCTCACGTTGAAAATTGTTGCCAATGAAATAAGGTAAACGTACTAATCTAGTTTCCAAAGTTTCAAAATTGTGGTTATAAGCCGTCTTAAATGTCAATCGGTCTGGTATAATATTTACTTGAGCATAAAAATTCGCCAATACATTTCTGATTTTTAATCTATTCTCATTGAGATCCATTAAAGGAAAAGGGTTTTGTCCTCCTCGATATCCCAAATCTTGGGCATTGGCATAATTCTTAGGAAATGCCTCTGTATTCTGAGGGTCTAAAACTGGTAAAATAGGTACAGCAAAATAAGCACTTCTCCATGCCGAATTTTCAGCATCATATCTTGTTGCATTACTAATAATAGTATTCCCTCCTACAGTTAACCAATCCGAGACCTTAAAGTCAATTTTACTTCTTAAATTAAATCGGTCGTACTGGTTTTTCATTTTTAGGATACCTTGTTGCCCAAAATAATTGGCTCCAATGGAGTAAGTAGCATCCTCGCTACCTCCAGTGATGCCAATACTATGACTGGTAATTAGGGCCTGACGCGTTATTTCATCATACCAATCAGTATTTACATTGGGGACATTGGGGTTAACCCTACTACGTCCATAACGCTGCATTGCATTTAAAATAAATTGCGCATCAGGTGCAGAACCAGATTCCATAGCTATGGTAGTAAATTGCTCAGCATTGGCCAATTTCAAAATGTTTTGAGCTACCTGAAAGCCAGAATACCCATCATAAGTAATTTCTGCCTTTTGATTATAAGAACCTGCTTTGGTTTCTATAAGCACCACACCATTGGCTGCACGTACTCCATAAATAGCCGCAGCTGAAGCATCTTTTAGAATGGATATTGATGTAATATCAGATGTATTTAAAAAGTCGATGTTATTAAAAAACATACCATCAACTACATATAAGGGTCCTGAAGCGCCTTGATCGTAGGAACCAATACCCCTTACCCTAACTGTTGGAGATTGTCCAGGGCTACCATTACTGACTATTTGTAAACCGGCCACCTTTCCCTGTAGGGCCTGCATTGCCTGCCCGGTAGGAGTGGCTGCCAATTCTTCAGATTTGATAGTGGTTATGGCAGAAGTAAGATCCTTTACCTTCATTTCACCATAACCTACCACGACTACCTCATCCAGTGCCTGGGCATCTTCCTGTAGTATAATGTTAAAGGATGTCTGAGCGTTAACAGGAACTTCTGCAGTTTTAAATCCTATATAACTAAAAACCAAAGTTGCATTGGCAGGAACATTGTCTAGAATAAAATTCCCATCAAAATCGGTCTGCGTTCCAGTAGTTGTTCCCTTTACAATGACAGATGCCCCGGGTAAGGGCAGATTAGCATTGTCCATGACCGTACCTTGCACAGTAATCTTATCCTGAGCATTAGTAAACCAATGGAACAACAAGAACGAAATTAATAATAAAACGTTTCTTATTTTCATAATTCGTAAAAATTGAGTTAGATTATTGCTAAATTAATAAAACGACCCTATTGGCGGCCGCCAATAGGGGTACATAAAAACTACATCAGTTAAAAATAGTCCCTTAAGCACAGTCTTTTATGTCGTTGCAGTAGTAACGAACTAAATTAATTTTAAAATTTTAACAAATAGATGTAGTAATGATGTAGTACTGATAAGTGTAAAAAAATGGACCTTATATATGACTTAGCGTCTTGATATTGTTACTTGAGGGTAATTAGGAAGTTGGAAATGTTATCATCACTATCCAAATCCAATTTTTTGCGTAGGCGGTAACGATGTATCTCAACCCCTCTTGTGCTAATTCCCATTAATGGAGCAATTTCCTTGGAGGTTAGGTTCATTTTGAGGTATGCGCATAATTTTAGATCTTTTGAGGTAAGTGCCGGATAGCGCAACAATAGGGTCTCAAAGAAGTCGTCATGAAGCTCTTTGAAATTTACCTCAAAATGTTTCCAATCTTCATCATCACTAATAGCACTGTTGAGTTTTTTCATAAAGGATCGATAGCGCTGCTGGTTATCGAATTTTGATTTATTCATTAACAAAAGATTCTTAAGCTCTAGAATAAGCTCGTTCTTTCTGGCCATACTCAGGGTAGTACTTGTCAATTCCTTTTGTTTTACTTTAATTTCCTTGGCCAGCTTTTTCTTTTCCAAAAGGGCCAGCTGCTCTTCCTGCTCGCGTTCCAGTTTTTCTTTTAATAGAGTGTGTTTCCTTTTCAATTTTCGACTATTGTATCCTCGCACCAAAAAGATGATCGTGAGCCCAATTAATCCATAAACCACATAACTTAAACTTGAAAGATACCATGGTGGCATTATTTGGAATGCAACACTTCTCGGTTGAGATCGCGCATTGTTAATCCCCACAGTAAAAATCTCCAATGAATATGTGCCATATGGTAAATTCTGAAACTTTATAATTCCTGTATCCCTAAAGGAGGACAGTTCCATTGGTCCTTTTAGGTTATAAAAATACTTGGGTTGAACCATATTGGTGGCCGCAAACTCCATTTCAATTTCGCGGGACCGTTTATTCTCTATCACTAAAGGAGTGCCGTCCAAGGCGTATGTACCATCCTGATCTTTAAAGAAAACAAGTTTGGGTATTGATAATTGAAATTTTCCCAACTGTGACCTGAAATTTGCTAAGTTGAGTTTGCCAATACCGTCACTAAGGGTAAAATAATAAATACTATCGTTAATCTTGATTACATTTTCTGCCTCTGGGACCAATCGTCTACCCAATTGAGCATCCTCCAGAACGAATTTATCATCATTCAGGTTGGTTACTATTAATTCTTTAGCTCCCTGATGATCCCGAAACCAATAGTAATCCTTATTAAAATGTACAAGCTCCTTGTAATTAAAATCCTGAAACTCTTCTAAAACAATAATTTTATTTCTTATGGGATCATATTTATACCAAATACCATCACTATAGATTACAATCTGGTTCTTTATACTAAAGAGTTTTACATTATAGATATTAGGAATGCTCTCATCCGCGAATTCCTGAATCTCGACTACCTTCGAGTATTCTTCATTTAGTAATAGCCGATAAAGACCCTTGTACGGGTGAGCAACCCATAGGGTGGAAGGATTTTCAAAACAGAGATATTTTATGGGAAAAGTTATTCCTTCAATGACCTTTATAGACCAAATTCCATGTTCATCCTTTAGATACCTCGCTAGGCCCGTATAAGTCCCTTGAAGGTACAGTGATGTGGAACTAGGAACTTTGGTCATTTGGTAACCTCCTGATATATCGGAAATCAAATTTAAATTACCATTTTCAAGGATAAATGTACCCGTATTATGACCACAAAATAATTTTCCTTCCAGTACTTCCAAATCCCAAACATGCCCCTGTGAGCCCTCTACAAATCTTAGTGTATTTCCTTCAAAATAATGAATACCAGTATTGCTGCCCAAGTATAGGGTTCCATCATATTGGGCCACATCATAGACAGTACCAACAGTACCGGTATAGTCGGTGTAGTAAGCAAGCGGATTATCTAATTGAAGTCGGTCTATTCCATTATCCAACCCAATCCACAATTGATCATTAAACAGTTCGAGCGATAAAACCGTATTGTTCTGAAGCCCCACCTCCCTATTTACGGAATAATAGTCCTTATCCCTCAAATTATAAAAATAAATTCCATTCTTTATAGTCCCAAAAGCTACTTGTCCGTTAGTCAATGGTAGAATTTGGTTCAGTTGGTGTTGTTTCAACTCAAAGTTTATATCCTCGTTAATGGGTTGAAGTAGGCTGTTTCTCAAAAAATAAACACCATGTAACTTTGTTCCTATCAACAAACCATTGTTTACTGGTTCCATATCCACTACGATCTTGGAATTCAAAATAGAAGTTCCACTTATGGGCACAAGATCTTTGCCTTGTAAATAACTTAGACCATTTTTCCCGCCTGCAACCAGAATACTACCTTCCCAGACTGCCATATGATTTACCACAATACGAGGTTCAATAATGGTAATATGTTCATCCTCATATACATATATCCCAGAAAAGGATCGGAAAACTATGGCATTGTCAATAGTCAAAATTTGCCAAAATTCTTCACTCGTAAATTCATGGCCTTGAATTAAATGGCTGAGCGATGTATATTCCAGGTCACCAAAAACATTCATTTCCCAAAATCCAAATTCCTCATAAGATCCGGTATAAACCTTTCCCTGTACCCAGGCCACAGATCTAATCGTAGTCTTTTTGGGAAGTTGGTAGAATGCCCAATGCTCACCATTGAAATGCAACAACCCCTTATTGTTGGCAACGAACAATTCTCCTTCTGGGCTAACCGCTAGGTCCCAATTTTTACTAGCAGCTTTATATTCGAATATTTTGTAATTCTCTATAGGCGGGACTAAGTTCTGCCCCAAGACAATTATTGGAGTAACTACTAGGATCAAAAAAAGTACTATAAAACGTCTCATATTCTAAATTGGTAATTGATATGTATTTAAGACTACAACATTTTTTGGATGACACGCAAACTTAATACAATCCCATTTAAAACCTTCAATTGAACCATCTCTCCTAACGGTTTGCCTATCCTTTGAAATATACACCGACATTTCCGAAAATCCTTTCCACTGCGGTACCGGGATTAATGACCATAAAATCATTGTCTTGAGAAATTTGTATCCACTAAGTTTATTGTAAGTGCAGTATACCTTTGCCTTCTTTGAGATATTTTTTATTTTCCTGATAAGGACACAAAGAGAGAAATTCGGGAATATAACCGATATTGCCGTTATCTAAACAATACCACATATGCGCTTTAATATGCTCATGCCCATGATCATATTTTTAGAAAACCAAATCATGGGGGTATACAATCCAATCCGAGGAATATGGTATTAGACAATCAATATATCCTAACATTTGCTTAATGGTTCTTACACAATTAAAGGGTTTCCTGAAATTCGCACTATCCTAAAAACAATAATCGAACTGAAAATCACCTTAGCGGTTCTTTTTTATTCATTTTGTTAAATCTATCAACGTAATTCTTTTGTATTGGCAGCAAGATTTTTTTTAAAGGTGTAACTGAAACCAATTGGTACTGTTGGTATAGCTTATATAAAAGATTTCTGCTTTTAACTTTATATATTGGCGTTTATTAAAAAGAACAGTTAAACAATGTGTTTAACGGGCAGATAAAAATACTGGCCGACTATTTTGGGGTTGAATTCCGCGGTAATTATTTAAAGGCATTAATTTTTTTATTTTATTGACCTGTTCCAAAGACACGGTTATCGGTTCCCTAAATATGAACCACTGGACATTTTCAGTACAAGGAGGTGTAGTCAAGGAACCCATATAGGTGAAATAAGCTTTGTCCTCTGGCAAGCTAAAGTTCATATCAAACGCCAAATCCACTGTTTGAACATCACCAACTTCCAATGGTAAGAACCGTTCCAAAAATTCAAAGGGATCACTGTTTATCCCTTCTTTTGCCATCACTGACAACACTGCATATTCTCCTTTCTCATTTTGATGGACCAGATGCAATTCCATGGGAAATCTTACCCCGTCTATTAAATGTTCTGCCGGCTCATGTATATGAAACTGCTTTAGTGCAAGTTTAACGTTATTCAAAAGAATAAAATCCCCTACCTCAAAATTGTACTGAATTGTATGGCCATTATTCACTACATCATGTATATGTGTGCTAGCTGCGTACTGCACATTTAGTTTTTGCAAGGTAGAATCCAAAACATAATTTACAATATTTATAGGCGATTGTAAGGATCCTCCACATTCAGAATTTTTTTCGATTTCCTTCCAGTGTTCAGGACCGGTCTCACCTTTATATCCCCAATGTTTTTTGCTGTCAGAACTGACATTGGCTACATGGTGTTGTATCGAAGTGGTAGATGTATTATCTTTTTCTTTGCAACCGCCTATAGAAAGAAGAGAAATTATGAGAGTTATCTGAAAAAATTTCATTTATTAGATTTTGTAGTAATACCTCTTGTAAAATAATTGTTTAAATCAGCTGACATCCCCGCTTTTAAAAACAGACTAGGAAACCCACTTTATTTGCTTCATTATACTTGGCCGCAACTACATGTAAAATATTGCCTTCTATATATTGGGCCTAGGTCATACCCAATAATTGAATTCCCATCTGATGTCAACTGCTATAATTATGTCGAAAATAAAAGACCAACTTTACACATAAATATGTGAAATAACGATCAGATGCAAAACGAACAACTTACAAATGAATATGTTACGATTAATTCAGAATACTAAGGATTATATCTATTGGACAGAACCCACCTATCTACATTGCGCATATAAAAGTAAAAAGGGCACTGCTTTTGCCCCTTAGGGCTTTATATTTATTTTAAGAAGGCAGTGTTATTTATTATTCCTTTCCTTTCGAGTATCCCTTTTAGTTCCACAATGAATTTAGAACCAGAACTAAAAGTTCCGTGATTTCTATAAATGCCCTCCATTGAAGCCAGTTCTTCCATTTCATTGTTGTAGACTTCCATGGTATTGGTAAAATTTGGACTGTTCCTTACAATTCTGCCACTAGAAATTGCAACATTTATTTTATGACTACACCTACATGAGTTGTTAGGGTTGTAAACCCCGCAATTACCACTCAAAAAATAACCAATTAATTTTCTTGACTTTTGGAGACGTTTCCTAAAATTCTCTGGTGATATATTAACAATATTTGCCGCTTCATTACTTTTTAGTTTAAGAATACTCCCTAAGATAAATGCAATTCTTAATTCTCTATTTAGGCATTGAAGCATGGCCAACGTGCAACCCGTCTTCATTTCCCTTTCCATCAAGTCCTTATCGGGCAATTCATAGCTTTTTGGTTCAATATTTGATTTGAGGTCAGTTGCAAAAACATCAAAAGTGGTAAAGGTTTTCTCCAATGTCGATTTTTTCAGGTTTATCAAATAATTAGTTGCTAGCCGATATACCCAAGTGGTAAACTTACTCCTACCATCGTACTTGCTTAAATTAGTCAATACTTTTATTAAAATTTCCTGTGTCGCATCTTCTGCATCCTGTTTATTCCATAAAAATCGGATCGATAAATTATATATTAAATCCTGAATAGATCCAATTAAGAATTCTAGACTCTTTTTATTCCCATCCAAACATGATTTAATTAGTTCCCGTTCATCCATTTACTAAATTATTTTTGTTATATGTAATGGGCCGGATTAAAACCCGGCCCAAACCAATTTACTCTTTCTCCAAAATCGTTTTCAGTTTCCTAAGTTCTTCCTTTAATTGCCCAATTTGAGTGTTTAACGTTCCCTCTATTTCCTCTAAAGGTACCGGTGGAGCCATTAATAAAAATGAATAAATGGCCTTGTTATCCGGTCCATGAACAATTCGAGAATAGGCTACTCCCATACTTCCGTCGGGCATCGACATATACCAGTCTATGGTTCCTGTTTCCCGGTTTGTTGTGGTTTCAAGTCCAATTTTTATTTCACCATTTGGTGTTAATAGGAGTGCAGACTGTCCATCAACCTCTTTAAAAGCACCTGTCCAATTCGGGAGGTTTAAGGGGTTGGAAAGGTATTCAAAAGCCTCATTTACGGAGGTTTGAATATTTACACTTTGTACATCGTGATTTTTTACTTGACTCATATTTTAATAATTTAAATAGACAATGAATTTTGCCTACATTATGTTAGACAGTAAAAAATGACAACTGTGAATAGATTTGTGTAAAAAAAAATCTAAAAGCATTCAGATTTTCAATTATCTCAATAGTAATTCACTGCATAATTTATTTGAACATATCAATCACGAATCCATCTGCGATATATTGTATGGGTTAATTGAACAGAACATTCACCAGTGCCCTTATTTTTCACAGATATCAGCTAGACTTCGGACCTATTTTAATTTAAGGATTAGGCTAGTTTGATGCAATTGCTTTTAAATTACCAAAGTTGATTTTTATAGGTCTGTTCTCACATTTCTTTATGCTTTTTTTTTACATATAACTTAGTTAGCTCCATGCTTTCTTCTTCCAATATTCCTGGTACAATGAGAGGTGCATCTCCCCAATTAGGGACTTCATTCTCCAGCAAAAGGCTATACCTAGAAGTGGCTCCCCCCAGGTTTTTGACATCAGTACCATAAACAATTGTTGCTATTTTGTGGGCCCGTATCAAATAAGAACACATAACACATGGTTCATGGGTACTGTACATGGTAGATTGAGACAATATTTCAATGTTGCCCTTTTCAATCGCATCTCGAATAACCAATATCTCCGCATGATTTGTATAATCTCCAGTTGACTTACCAGACTCAATTCCTTCCCCAATAATTTTATCTCTATATACAAGGATAGCTCCAACCGGTGGGTTACCACTTTCCAGAGCCCTAAGTCCCAGATACAGACAATGTCTCATAAAATCTTCAGGTGTCTTCATATGGCAATTTTTTCATTAGTTCAAGTATTTTACAAATTCCGTATCCGAATTCGGGCTATCATTTGACCTGAATAAAACGGATAGAGTATATAATCTATATCTGGTTAATCTACGACTACAATTCAATCGACTTTATACTTTTTTCGAGCTTTAGCTCACGAATTAACAATAAAACAAAAAGTACACTTAATGCGGCCAAAAATGATATTACATACCAAGTGGACGTGAAACCCAAATTAGAAACTAAATTCATTCCCACACTATGTCCAAAAATATGTGCTAAAGAAAATGAAATGGAATAGTATGCCATATATTGTCCCTGATTGCCTTCTTTGGATCTTATTAGAGCCAGGGAATTGGAAAATGGGAACACGATCATT
Source organism: Arenibacter sp. (assembly GCA_041582955.1). GTDB lineage: Bacteria > Bacteroidota > Bacteroidia > Flavobacteriales > Flavobacteriaceae > Arenibacter. Next base: position 3,836 of record JBFHGV010000001.1, on the reverse strand, counting down.
TCTCCAATGGTGATCAATGTCATACCGATGTATAGAGCCCCAATCCCCCCTATCAGATTAAGTGCCAAAAAGCTTGATCCGGTCAATAGCACACCGAATAGTATAAGCTTTGAAAAACTATTTTTGCTATTCTCCAGCCATTTGATCAATGGCATTTCGAAAATAAAAATGATGAAGCCGTTCAAGCCAAGCAACAGGCCTATTTCCCCTTCCGTCAATTGATGGATGTCCTTATAGAATAAGGGCAAGGTAGACAATAGCTGAAAAAAGGTAACCCCAAAAAGTGTCATGGCCGCCAATAGAAAAAGAAATGCCTTATCCTCGTAAGCCTTGCTGGGCCTATTTACTTTTTTGTTATCAAATATCTTAGTGTTCTTTGCAACCAGAATATTTAACAGTAGTATCCCGGCAATAATGCTAGCAATGCCATCTACCAAAAACAAGCCATCGTAACCAAGTGTAAAAATAATAAGACCTCCCAATGTTGGTCCTACAGAAAAACCTAAATTGATCGCCAATCGGATTAAGGTTACGGAACGAGTCATGTTTTCCGGGGTACTATATGTGCTTAAGGCAACCAAGACAGCCGGACGAAACATATCGGCTAATAGCATTAAAACAAAGACACCTACACCAAAAGCTACGAATGTAGTCATGAACTGAAAAGCTACAAAAAATACTCCTGAGGCCAAGAGACTTATTACCATTACTTTATAATATCCAATTTTATCCGTCAGTATTCCGCCCAACCAAGTACCGACCACGGAGCCCAATCCAAATAAAGACATTACCCACCCAACTTCAGAAAACGTAAAACCAAGACTAGTGGTAAGGTACAGGGATAGAAAAGGAACAACCATTGTACCGGCCCTATTAACGAGCGTAATCAACGCCAACCACCATACGTCAAGGGATAGGCCCTGAAAAGTGTTAATATAATTGGAAAGTAGTTTTCTCATTTTAGGACTTCAATACAAATTTTAAATTAATTTTTAATGGTCATTGACCCTGTCAAAGTAATTTTAAAAGAACAAAGCGATTTTAAATCCACTCAAATTCCTTTTATGTTCCACCAAGCTTTGATTTTGATTTTACCTGCACACGGCTTAATACTATTTCCAGTAGGTTGGATACTTTCGTGCCTTACTCAGGTTATTAAATATTAATGCTATCATGGTTATGACAACTGCTCCGGTCAGCACAGGGCTAAAAACGAAGCTTAAAGTTTTTGCGCCTAAAATCACAACTATTGGATCAGCGCCAGCAGGAGGGTGCGTTGTCCGCGTCAGTTGCATTATACTAATCGCCAATGCAACACCCAATGCCAAAGAGTACCACTCGTTACCTAAAAGGATCAAACAGACTAACCCTATCAGGGTGGATATGAAATGACCTCCGATAATATTTCTAGGTTGTGCCAAGGGACTGTTTGGAACTCCAAAAGCTAGAACACAGGTAGCACCGAATGGAGCCATTAAAAATGGAGATTGAGTAAGATGGGTTAATAAAGCTACAGAAGCTATTGCTATGAATCCACCTATTCCCGAAATGACCGAAAAATGAATACCTAAATGATCTGGACTCGATTCTTTTGTCTTATATTTTTTAATGTAATTTTTCATAACTTTATAATATTCCGGCATTAGCAAACGAGACTAAAATATTAAGAGGTATTAAATGCATTTCCGGTTGATTTTTCCTGGTAGTAAATGGTGATTATAAGTAAAAAATTTCATCGAGGCGCAATTCTAGTTCAAGCAGCATCTCACTTTCCACATTGTAGTCTATCAAATTTCCAATAGGATTTTGGAAACTCACCTCAGTAGTTCCATCTTCTAAATCCCTTAGTACAATTTTTAATGGGATATCGTTGAATGCCAATGGATCTTTTTTCATGATTTGGCTTACGTGTTTAGGATCAAAAAACAATAATTGGATCAGTTTTGGTATTACAACCCCATGTTCGGAAACAATCTTTTGAGTATCAATTTCAGGTAACAACAGAAATCCATTTCGCTCTATACTATACTTTACAGACTCATATGTGTCTAAAAAATTACTGTTTACTTTTCTTTGAATAACGCATGATTTCATAAATGTAAATTTTAAAATTGGATGATGTTTTTATGCTGAATTGTTCGAAGGAGTATTTAAGAAACTGCCCTTACAAAACCAGCGGTTTCCCTGTATACGGTTGGTGAAATGTCTACATTGTTCTTGAAAAATCGACTAAAATAGTGTTCATCATCATAACCAAGATCAAATGCGATCTCCTTGACCGATTTGCGTGTAAGGTAGAGCTCTCGTTTGGCCTCTATTATTATCCTTTCCGCTATGAGATTTGTCATGGTCTTGTTGAAATGGCTCTTGGTAATTTTCGCTAAGGCTTGAGGGCTTATGTTCAACAGTTCGGCATATTCACTGGCCGAATGCTTGGACTTGAAATTGTCCTCGATCAAGTCCAAAAGTTTTTGGAGTATAAAGGGCTCCGTGTTGTCCGGAACGGCATCCAACTCCTCAGGGTGCTGTTGGACCTTGATGCGTGAGGCGGTAATCAGGAATACCTTCAAATAGGAGACCAAAAGATCATATTGGGCCAGATCAACATTCTGTATCCCATTTCTCATTAGGGAGATCAACATCTCAAAATCCCCTTTGGACTTGTTGTTTATTTGAAGCATCGGGGGATTGTAGACATTGTTGAAAAGAACCCCGTTACATGCTACCTGGTCCTGGTGCTTGTGGATGCAGAAAAAATCAGGATGGAAATTTAACGCTACACCCTCCAATCGCTCTTTTTCCGTAAATTTAATATATTGATGTGGTGTCAATGCGAACATGGTGCTATGGGTGAAATCATGTTCCGAAAGATCAATCGTGGCGGTACCACTTCCTTTTTTTATCCATATTAGGGAGTAGTGGTTCAACTGATTGACCCTACAAAATTGTCCGTTGTCCTCAAAGTCCCAAATTCTAAAGGCGGTATTTCCAGTATGTTCGTTGATAAGGGTGTAGGTGTTAAAAATTTTCATTTAAAGGATATTATAGTTTTCTCATTTTTTCCGATATAGGATGGTCATTGATACTGGCGTACCGCGTTTTCATGAGGCCATTCTCATTGAATTCCCAATTCTCGTTGCCGTACGCCCGATACCTTTGTCCTTCATGATCCTGGTACTCGTACTCGAAATGTACAGCTATCCTATTGTCGGAAAATGCCCATAGTTCCTTTCTAAATTTATAGTTTATTTCTTTATTCCATTTATTGCTCAAAAAGGCAACTACTTCCGTGCGGCCGTTAACGAATTGCGACCTGTTCCTCCACTCCGTGTCGGCTGTGTAGGCCTTGGATAACGTGGCGGGATCTTGCCGTTCCAGGCGTCCTCCGCCAATTGTACTTTTATTTTGGCCTTTCCTTGGTAAAAGGCGATATAGGCAATTTTTTTCATTCATAATGCCGTATTTTCAGTTCTGTATGTTCTTGATATTTATACCTATACTGCCTATATATATCTAGGCAAACTATGCCAACACGGTGTATGATCAATTGTATGTCTAGTCAAAAATGTTTCATGGAACGGATTTAAGCAACGTCATGCCAATTACTATCGAGGTAATGTCTTATTTTCTTACGTGCGCGGCTCAATGCCACCCAACTATTCACCTTGGTGATACCTAGTGTACTGCAAATCTCCTTGGTGCTGCAACCATTAATTTTCATTCTAAGAACTTTTCGTTCCTGTTTGCACAATAACTCAAGGCCCGAATTCAGCACTGTATCCAACTCACTCGCATAAAGCAATTTCATTACATCATTGTCGTCCCTGTTGTTGGGG